>NZ_CP016180.1:1800000-2100000 GCF_013377295.1 Pasteurella skyensis
GTAAATGACGACCTTCAATTGCTGCAGCGACGGTTCCTGAATAAATCACATCATCACCCAAATTTGCTCCGTGATTAATCCCAGAAACAACTAAATCAAACTCTTCTTCAAGAAAGCCATTTAATGCTAAATGTACGCAGTCTGCAGGTGTACCTGCGACAACAGTATAATTTTGTTCTGATAGCTTTTTCACTCTTAATGGGTCAACCAAAGTTAAACAACTTGATGCCGCACTTCTATTTCTATCTGGCGCAACTATCGTTACATTATGTCCTGCCTCACGTAACGTCGAAGCCAATACATTGATACCCTTTGCGTGGATACCATCATCATTACTTATTAAAATTTTCATTTACTTTCCTTATATAAAATTTGTAAATTTTTGTTAAGATCTTACCGCTTGTTTTCTTATTGTTTATTTAAAATAAATTCTGGCTTTATTCTTACCACTTGCTTGCAATAGACCATAAGCCACAAACTTATTCAAATAACGCCTTACCGTTGGAGCTGATTTTGCCAATAATTGCTGAGCTTGTTGGTTACTAATTTGAGCGTGATTGTCTAAATAATACTTTATTTTAGAATAAGCTTCTTTTTCAAGTGTTGAAAATTTATCGCTCACCATATCGCTCATTATATCGCTCATCTGTTTTTCTGGATATGTTTGAATTGTTTCTAAAATAGTAGCTAGAATAAATTCAATAAATACTGTCGCAGAACTTGTCTTATCCGCTTGTCTTAATGTTGCATAATACTCATTCTGATGTTCATATACCATTGTTTCAATCGGTAACCATTCAAAAACTGGATTTTCTTTGCTTAATAAAACACTTTGCCATAAACGTCCCATTCGTCCATTACCATCAGCAAAAGGGTGAATAAGCTCTAATTCATAATGTATTACACAACTTTTAATTAAAGCAGGTGTATCATCATTTTTTGCCCAATCAAATAAATCTTTTACTAATTTAGGGACAAACTCAGGTCTTGCCCCCATATGAATGACTTCACCTTGATGATTAAAAATCCCAACATCACCAGTACGAAAAGATCCTGCATCATTGGTCAATCCTTGCATCATTAAACGATGAGCCATTAAAAAATCTTTAACAGAATAAGGTGAAAAATGATGTATTTTTTCATAGGCATCATAAGCATTTTTCACTTCTTGAATTTCTTTTGGCGAACCCAATACCCGCTTTCCATTGATAATATCAGTGACCTGCTCAAGACTCATTGAGTTATTTTCAATCGCTAATGATGCCTGAATAGAACGTAAACGGTTATTTTTTCGCAAATGTAGCTGCTTTTCATAATCCGCTTGTAAACGCCCAATTTTTTCTGATATTTGTACCATTAAATTCAGAGATTTATTGGTTATTTCAAAAGGCGGCTTGTTCATTTATCACCCTAATTCAAATAAAAATTTATCACTCATTATATCGCTCATCCAATTGTATTTCTAATTTTGCAAATTTTTAATTAAATGTGACCGCTTCAATTATTAACTTTTACGCTTTTTATAAGCAATAACCATAATTAACACTCCCAAAACAATCATCGGTAGTGACAATGTTTGTCCACGTGTGATAATCCCTAAATCAAGAGTAAGGCTCATATCTGGTTCTCTGAAATTTTCAACGATAAAGCGGAAAATACCATAGCACAGTAAGAATAGCCCTGATACAGCACCAAGTGGGCGAGGTTTGCGAATAAATACATTTAAAATGATAAATAACAGCACGCCTTCTAGTAGAAATTCATAAATTTGCGATGGATGGCGTGGTTGATAATCAACGTGAGGGAAGATCATTGCCCAAGGTACATCAGTAGTTCTTCCCCATAGTTCACCATTAATAAAGTTCCCTAATCGTCCCATTCCTAAACCAAAAGGGATCAGTGGTGCAGCAAAATCAGCGGTTTCCCAAAATGTATGTTTTTGACGACGAGCTGTCCAAAGCATTGCAATGATGACCCCAATTAAACCTCCGTGAAACGACATTCCTCCTTCCCAAATACGGAACAGATAAAGAGGATCTTGAAGGAGTTTATCAAAGCTATAGAAGAATACATCCCCAATGCGACCACCTAATATAACGCCGAAAAATCCGTTATAAAGCAATTGATCGACTTGTTCAACTGTCCATAAGCCATTAGATTTTTTTGCTCTGCGTGTACCCAACCAATAAGCAAAGGCAAAACCAATAAGATACATTAAGCCATACCATCGTAACGCAACAGGGCCGATTTGAAAGATAATTGGATCGATATTTGGATAAATTAAATAATTGTCGTACATTTTTACTCTTTTACTTGAAATCTAATATTTAAAAAACATATTGATTGCAATCACAACCAATAATAATGAGAATGCTCTTTTTAAACTACCCACCGATAAAATAGTGGCTAATTTTGCGCCTAGCTTTGAGGTAAAAAAAGACACCGATACAATACCCAATAATGCAGGTAAATAGACATAGCCTAAAGAGTAAGCTGGTAAGTGAGGCGCATCATAACCATAAAAAACGAAGCTACACATCCCTGTTATTCCTAGTAAACAGCCACACAAGGAAGATGTGCCAATGGCTCGTTTCAGTGGTAGTCCTCGACTTTCTAGGAAAGGTACAATAAAACCACCACCTGCGATACCTGCTAAACTTGCCAATACACCAATTGTACCACCTGCAATCACCATAGATTTTGTGGTTAATTGCTTCAGCTGTCTTTTAGGTGTTTTTATGGATAAAAACATTTTGAGTGATAGGTAGAGCATCAACACCGCAAACACTTTTGTAATAATATGTTTAGGTAGCCCTGTTACAACAGCCGCTGTTACAAACCCCATTATCATCAGTGGTGGCACAAAAAATTTGATGACTGAAAATTCTATATTACCTAATTTATGATGATGTTGAGCCGCAGAAAAGGTATTTACAACAATGGTAGAAAACGACGTCCCCAATGCCATTGACATTATCAACTCATCGGGCACACCAATATGAGCAAATAAATAGACCAATGCAGGCACTATAACCATTCCACCGCCAATTCCAAATAGCCCTGCTAATAACCCTGAAATCGCGCCTAAGCACAAAAAAACAATAAAAATCGTTATTGTCATTAACGCTTTCTCCACGATGATTTGCGATGATGCTTTGATCGAGGACTTTTTTCGCCTTTGGAATGCTCTGTATTATCAAAGTATCGATGATTGTTTTGACTTAGCACTTGAGCAAACTCTTTCATTGCCTTACGATAAACATCTCGTTTGAAAGAGACAACCTGACGAACGGGATACCAAAAACTGACCCAACGCCAACCATCAAATTCGGGATTGTTTATTGCATCAAGCTTTATCGCATTTTCACCAGCGACTAATTGCAACAAAAACCATCGCTGTTTTTGTCCAATACAAACGGGACGAGTGCCTTCATTGCGAATTAAACGTTTAGGTAATTTATATTTTAACCAATATTTAGATGCCCAAATTAACCGTACATCATTCTTTGTTAAACCAACTTCTTCATAAAGCTCACGGTACATTGCTGTTTCTATGCTTTCGCCCTCTTTCACTCCCCCTTGAGGAAATTGCCAAGAGTTTTGTCCAAACCGTTTTGCCCATAGAACTTGTCCACTTTTATTACAAATAACTATGCCAACATTTGGGCGGTATCCATCAGAATCGATCAATTTGACCGCCTTATTTTAAATAATCTTGAATGGTATAGATTGTTTCATACTTTTATTTTTGGAGCAACCGAAACACCACTATTGATTTGTTTATTTCATTCCAACAGTACTTATTTTGAATTATTGCTTAAATTTGACCGTACCCGATGCTCGAGTAACAATCGTCTCTTTACCCGCTTCTAATGGTAAGCTATCTTCATCTTGAAAACTGGATTTTGAAGCATAAGTCATTTGTGCCATTTGACCACGATAAAGTTGTCTAGGTCTATTATTAACACTATCTAATTGAATATTAGATAAAATATAACTTTTTGCATTCAACCCTTTTTTAATGATATCCGCTTTATGTTGTAATTTTTGAATCATTTCAGCCGTCATTTCATCTTCTAACACGGCCATCTTCTCTGGAGAAACACTAAAATCAATGGAGTTTAATGCAATCTCATCACCTAGCCCATTAAGTAATTTTTCCATCGCTTCAAAATCTTTACTTTTAAAACGAATATCCCCTTGTGCTTCCCACCCTTTCACTTTTTCTTTTTTGTAGTGTGGATAATTTTGAATCCCTGTCGCTTCTACTTCAATCGTTGGATATTGTTTTGCCAACTCAAGTACTTCGTTTAAATTTTTAGAGACAAAGGTTCTTAACTTCGCCAAAGACTCCCCTGTTTTACGACTATACACAGACGCAAACATCAAATCTTTATCTACTGTACGGCGCACTTCAGTTGAAAAATGGAAAGTAGATTGATACTTCTGATCCGTTTTTTCTTCCGCCAAAGCTGTGAATGTCGCTGTGATAAGCGGTAAGATGACCCAATATTTTTGCAATTTCATTTGTTTTCCTTAAAAAGTAAATATAACAACGGTTAGAGTAATTATTGTGTTATTAGTTCAATTACTGTTACAAAGTAAAGAGTTGTATTGCTCACCTCCCAAGTAAAAATAAAAATCCGATTTATAGGGGAGACTGTCCTATAAATCGGATTTGCTTTGATGAAAGTTAATTACTAACTTACTTTAACTTAATTATAAAATACCCAAGAAGGATAATAGAATAGAAAGCCCAAATGTAATGGCAATCAACATAATAGGATTAAAACGTTTTTTAGTAAGCAGATAATACATACTTAATACATAGCCTAATCCTAAAATATTTGGAAAAATCTTATCAAAAAAGTCTGTTTGAACAGAAACGGTTTTTTGAGCATTGACCACTATCTCACTGATAACATTAATATGGACATAGGACGCAATTAAACCACCGATTACAGTGACCCCTAAAATAGTTGCCCCTTTTGCGATAATATCGGACTCTTTCTTAATGCGTTCAACAGCATTTATTCCTAAATTATACCCAAGATGGGTTAAAGGAATGCGTAATAGCCAAATGGCAAGGTAAACCGCAAAAAATAAAATGGGTCCAAGTACGCTACCTGACATTGCCAAAGAAGCACATACCCCTGCCATAATTGGTAACAAGGTGAACCAAAATATCGCATCACCAATCCCTGCTAAAGGAGCAAATAATGCCAGTTTCAGCCCTTTGATTGTCGCTCGTTTTTCTTTTGCTTCTTCTAATGAAACAAGTAATCCCATTAAAAAGCCAACAAGGTTTGGATGGGTATTGATAAATTCCAAATTATCATTCATTGCATCAGAAAGATCTTTTTTATCTTTATGAATTTTCTTTAACAAAGGTAATTGTGAGTATAGAAAACCACAAGATTGCATTCTTTCATAGTTAAAACTTGCTTGCAAAAATGATGAACGAATAGCAAGTTTGGTAATATCTGATTTGGTAATAACTTTATTAGATTCCATCTTCTTCGTCCTCCACTTTTCGTGTGATTGTACTAATACTGGATAATATCTGACTACGCTCTTTACCAATGTTATACATTAACATTGCAAGAGCAAACCCTACTGCTGCTACTGGAAGTAAGTTTGAGAAGGTTAAGAAACTCGCCATTACAAATCCAATAATGAGGTAAGGAACATATTCCAGTTTGAGTAATACTTTTAATAACATACCAAAACCAACTGCTGGTAAAATTCCTCCTGTTACTTCAAATCCGTGAGTAAGCCATTGAGGTAAACTATTCACAAACACTTTCATTGGTTCTTGAGCAATATAAACACATAAGAACACAACAATGGCATAAATACATCCAATAATTGCAGTAGTGGTTATATTTATTTTTGCAATACTTTGTACATCTGCGTTATCAGCCGCTTCATCAGCTTTAACCATAAAAATAGTAAATGCCGAGTAGCAGAATAAAATGATATATTGCATTAAAAAGCTAAATGGTAAAGCCAAAGCCATAGAAGCCTGTGGGGTTGATCCTGTGGTATAAGCGAGTACCGTTCCCATTACACCTGCCAAAATAGGATTTGGTGGTTGCACACCTCCTGCTGGTGTTAAACCTGCAAAAGCAAGTTCAGTTAAACCACCAACCATTAAACCTGTTTGTAAATCACCTAAAATGGCACCTGTTAAAGTGGCAACGATAATTGGTCTAAAAATAAAAAGTGCCTCAAACCAAAAATCAATACCAACAATTAAAGCCATTATGGCAATTCCAATTCCTTGTAACAAAGTAATTTCCATAATTTTCTCCTTAATCTGATGAGTTAAAATTATTTAATAAATTCCTTACTATCTCCGGGAACATCCTGTATATACAGCTCAACGCCATAATCTCGGATTTTGTGTAAATAGTCTAAGTCTGTTTCATCAACATAGACTTTTTTACTTAATTGTGTTTTTCCTTTTGAAAAGTGCATATTACCAATATTCACTTCTTCAATCGGTACACCCCCTTCAATCAGCTTCCAAGCAACTTCTGGAGTTGGAACAACAATAAAAATTTTCTGTCGATCTGAAGCTTTATGAATAACGTTAATCATTTTTTCAATACTGAAAAAACGCACGCCAGCACCTGAGGTTTGCAAAACACTTGCCATAAGTTGCTGTTGAAGTGGATCTTCTGCGACATCGTCATCAACGACTACAACAAGATTAGATTGAAGGGTCATTACCCAAGTCATTCCAACTTGTCCGTGAATTAAACGATTGTCTATACGAGTGAGTAAGATAGGCATAGTCTCTCCCTATTCGATTATAAAGAATAAATAAAAAGATTGACTGATTATAGATCGGAATTTTCCCATTAGTAATTATGTGATCAATGTCACACTTTTTCTACAAAAAAATACCATTATTTAATAAAAAATATGTTTCTTTTTGTTATTTTACTGTTATTTTTTGAAATTTTGGGTGTTTTTAATTTCAACCACTATTGCCTGATAAGGATTTTCTGTATCGATTTTCCAACGGATATTACACTCAGCCAGTAACATTCCATATACTCGATCAGTCAGTTTACCTTGTTGATAAGCAGGGCGTGGATCTTGTGCGATAACGTCTCGGATAAATGCAATCGGATCATCGATCTGATATTTTGCAAATTTTTGACAAGATGTGACCGCTTGTTTCGCCTCTTGCGTAAAGGTGACGGTTAATTTTGGGGTAGGTTTATGTTGTGCAAAACCAGATTTTGCATTGACTTCGCTATCAGCATAGGCGAGATAAGGTTTAATATCTAAAATTGGCGTACCGTCAACTAAATCCACACTGCCTAAATAGAGCAATACTTCTCCATTGTTATATTCGATTTTTTCTAATGCCACTTTTGATAAGCCAATGGGATTAGGACGATGAGTAGAGCGACTTGCAAACACTCCTACACGTTGATTACCCCCTAAACGAGGAGGTCGCACTGTGGTTTGTACTTTACCTTGTGGAATATGATGAAATTGAAATAATAACCATAAATGGCTAAATTCACTTAGCCCTCGAACACTCTCTTCTGTATTGTAAGGAGGGAGTAAACGCAATATTCCCTTACCCTCAGCCACTAAATTTGGCTGACGTGGCACAGAAAATTTTTCACCGTAAGGCGTATGAATAATTCCCACTGGATAGCACGTAATTGGTTGAAGTTCCATCATATCGTCAATTTCCTATCAAAAATTAAAAAATAATACGTCATTTTATAATAAAATAGCTTATCATAAGGATCTATAATGATAAACGATACTACTATGAATAAACCATCAACATTTTCAATTTGGATAACAACGGCACGTCCAAAAACCTTGCCTTTAGCTTTAGCCTCTATTTTAGTAGGAGCGGCATTAGCGTCATCGGTCGGTGCATTTAATGGTATTACAACATTTTTGGCTTTTTTAACCACCCTGTTATTGCAAATTCTCTCTAACTTTGCAAATGATTATGGTGATCATATTCAAGGCTCTGACACCGCTGAGCGTATTGGCCCATTAAGAGCTATTCAACAAGGTGAAATTACAAAAGAACAACTGAAAAAAGCGATATATATTCTTATCAGTTTAGTATTAATCAGTGGATTTACATTACTTATTTACGCCTATCAATCGTGGCAAGATCTGTTTGTTTTTTCTTTGCTCGGTTTTTTAGCGATTATTAGTGCAATTACTTATACCGTCGGTAATAAACCTTATGGTTACTTAGGATTAGGTGATATGTCTGTATTACTGTTCTTTGGTTTCCTTGCCGTATTAGGCACCTTTTATTTACAAACCCATTATCTCTCCCTGACGTTATTACTCCCTGCATTTGGCTGTGGTTTACTTTCTGTCGCTGTACTCAATATTAATAATCTACGAGATATTGAGCAAGATAGAAGCGCAGGTAAAAACACGGTGGTAGTGAGAATTGGAGCAGAAAATGGACGTATTTATCATTTTATTTTGCTTACTCTAGCGGTCACATCTTACTTACTTTTTGCAATTTTTACGCAGCACACTTGGCAAAGTTTCCTTTTTTTAGGAACAACGCCTTTATTGCTAAAACACGCCATAACGGTTTATCAGTATAAAGAGCCAAAACAGCTTCGTCCACAACTCGGTAAAATGGCAGGATTAGCGCTAATAACGAATATCATATTTAGCTTAGGTATAAACTTATAATATCAAAGAATAGTAACCAAATAATAAGACCTTAACCCTAGACAATGCTACTTTTTTATGCGAAAGTACGCAACTTTATTAATTTGAACATTTATCTTATTTGGGGCTTTATATGAATAAAAACACCTTTGTCGTTGGCTTTATGCTGTTTGCTATTTTTTTCGGTGCAGGAAATTTAATTTTTCCACCTAAATTAGGGTTTGATAGTGGTGTGGAGTTTTGGCCTGCAATTATTGGTTTTGTGGTTACTGGCGTTGGTTTACCTCTTTTAGGTATTATCGTTGCAACACAATATGAAGGGGGATATAAAAAAGCATTAGAAAATATTCATCCTTGGATTTCGTTATTACTTTTAGGTGCTATCTATTTAACCATTGGACCATTCTTTGCCATTCCTCGTACTGCAGCAACATCATTTGATATGGCGGTCATTCCATTTATTGGTGAAACAGATCCTATTTCTCTATTTATCTTTACTGCTATTTATTTTGGCATCACCCTATGGGTCAGTTTAAACCCAACTAAAATGGTTGATCGTATTGGTGCAATCCTTACCCCTATACTTTTAATTGCCATTATTGCATTAGTACTTCGAATGACGGGTATTTTAATCGGAAGTGAAAATATTCACACCACAACTACAATGAAAATGCCTTTAGTTGACGGCTTTTTAGAAGGTTATCAAACAATGGATGCCCTTGCTTCATTCGCTTTCTCTGTAGTCGTGATGAATGCGATTCGTAGTAAAAATACAAAAGAGACCAGCTTGGCAAAACAAGCAATGATTGCCAGTGTTATCGCAGCCGTTGCACTTGGATTTATTTATATTTCCATTGGTTGGATTGGTAATAATATGCTTTTAACCCAACAAACATTGTCAGAAGTTGCTGAAAGAGGTCAAAACTTAGGTGTCTTTATCTTAAATGATGCTGCCACACAATCTTTTGGTGTATTAGGCAGAAGTGTACTGGGTTTAATTGTAACTTTAGCCTGTTTAACAACATCAATTGGCTTGGTAGTCGCAACCTCTTCTTACTTTAATAGCATCTTTTCAAAAATCTCTTATCGTAATTATACTATCTTATTTACGTTAATTGGTTTTGGTTTAGCCAATCAAGGACTAAATGCCGTTATCAGTAAGTCGATTCCTGTATTATTAGTGCTTTATCCAATTTCTATGACAGCAATGTTACTACTGCTGGTTAATTTAATGATGCCCTTATCAAAATTAGCCAAAGGTGTTCCAATTATATTAGTAACCATCGTGTCAATTCTGTCTGTAATGGGTTCAGAAATTGTTGCGAGCCTGCCACTGAAAGCCTATTCAATGGAATGGCTTCCTGTTGCTATTATTGGTTGTGTGATTGGTTTTGCTATAAGTAAAATAAAAGCTTAGGTAATTTCAACCTATCAAAACAAAAAAACTTAAGTAAACAGGAGAAAATTTAGGAAACTAAATTTTCTCCTTTCTTATTTCAACGGTTAAATTATAATAAAATATCCCAGATATAGCAGTAAAATCATAATGAACTATGCTCAATGGATGAAATACGCCACAATACAATTATCAAAAAATAAAGCAACAGATCCTTACTTAAATCCTAAATCTGATGCAAACTTGTTATTACAAGTTGTAACAGGACGATCTAAATCAAGTCTGTTTGCTTTTACAGAAACAGAACTGTCAGAAACTGAATTACAACAACTGTCAGCACTACTCTCTCGCCGTTTAACAGGTGAGCCAATGGCATATATTATGGGAGAAAAAGAATTTTGGTCACTTCCTTTGAAAGTTGCCACTTCAACTTTAATTCCTCGTCCTGATACGGAAAGATTGGTTGAAATTGCACTTGAATTTGCGTTGAAGCGGTTAGATCAAAAGGAAAATTTGCAAATTTTAGATTTAGGAACAGGAACGGGGGCTATTGCACTCGCTCTTGCTACTGAATTAGGAAAAAAAGTACAAATTATAGGTATTGATAAATCATTAAATGCAGTACAATTAGCAGAACAGAATCGTCAAAACTTGAAACTTAATCAAGTGAGATTTTTGCAAAGTGATTGGTATGAGGCTTTAGATATGCAAAGATTTGACCTTATTGTGAGCAATCCGCCTTATATTGATAAACAAGATGTCAATTTGCAACAGGGAGACGTTCGTTTTGAACCACGTTCAGCCCTTATTGCTGAACAACAAGGATTAAGTGATTTACAAAAAATCATTACTCACGCACCACTATATTTAAAACCTCAAGGAGCGTTATTCCTTGAACATGGGTGGCAACAAGCAAAACAGGTACAACAATTATTTTCAACATCGTTATGGTATGCACCTCAAACAGAAAAAGATTATAATCATAACGATCGTGTTACTTGGGCAATTTTAAAGTAAGTAATTATGGACAAACAAATAAAATTAAATAAACAACTTCAACAATTTTTATATAAAGAATTAATAAGAATTAGTTTGATGGTTGATGGAACAATAACAGAACCTCAAATATTTGGGCAAATGTCAGCATTGGTCAAAAAAGCACGTTATCAAGTCAACGGTGAAACAACAGAGCTAAAAATCAACCAATTGCTAGACTTAGTTTACAACGAATGGGGATTTCATTGTCACCATCAAGAATATTTTCATACAGAAAACTTATTGATACATAAAGTGCTACGCCAAAGACGTGGTATGCCAGTGTCATTAGGTGCAGTGGTGCTATACCTTGCAGCCGCTATAAATTTACCTCTCTACCCCGTTAATTTTCCGACGCAATTAATTATTCGAGCAGATTATATTAATGATGCAAATCGTCAAACTACACGTTTTATCAATCCGTGGAGTGGACAGGATCTCTCTTTCCAACAACTTGAAAAATGGTTAGAAGGTGAAATTGGCTTTGAAGCGGAAATGTCAATGGAGTTTACCAAAATCGCCGATTGTGACGAGTTGTTAGAACGTTTAGAAACCGTTGCCAAAATGGCTTTAACTCGTGAAGGTAAATACGAAGAGGCACTAAGACTCATCGAATATCGCCTTTTTATTACCCCTAACGACCCCTATGAAATCCGAGATAGAGGAATGGTGTTAGCCAGTTTAGATTGCTATCAAGCAGCGGTAGATGATCTCAATTATTTTATCGAACAATGCCCAGATGACCCTTCTGCATTAATGTTAAAACTTGAGATGCCAACATTATTAAAACAGACAGAAATACATAGGGTGCATTAACCTTAAAATACATTTATAAGGAATTTTTATGAAAAACAAAATAGTTCAACTCGATCATATTCAAATCGCTAATGACAAACCTTTTGTCCTCTTTGGTGGAATGAATGTATTAGAAAGCCGTGATATGGCAATGGCAGTCTGTGAAAAGTATGTTGAAGTCACCAATAAACTCAACGTACCTTATGTGTTTAAAGCCTCTTTTGATAAAGCAAATCGCTCTTCTATTCACTCTTATCGTGGTCCTGGTATGGAAGACGGATTAAAAATTTTTCAAGAGCTAAAAGAGACCTTTGGGGTAAAAATCATTACCGATGTACACGAAATTTACCAATGCCAACCTGTTGCTGATGTCGTTGATATTATTCAATTACCTGCATTCCTTGCTCGTCAAACCGATTTAGTCGAAGCGATGGCTCGTACTGGAGCAATTATCAACGTGAAAAAACCTCAATTTTTAAGTCCAGGGCAAATGGGAAATATTGTTGAAAAAATTGCAGAATGTGGAAATGATAAAGTCATTTTATGTGATCGTGGCGCAAATTTTGGATATGATAATTTAGTGGTGGATATGCTTGGATTTGGTGTAATGAAAAAAGCCTCTCAAGGTAGCCCTGTGATTTTTGATGTAACCCACTCATTACAATGTCGTGATCCTTTTGGTGCAGCTTCTGGCGGTCGTCGAGATCAAGTTACAGAACTAGCACGTTCAGGAATGGCAATTGGCTTAGCGGGTTTATTTTTAGAAGCCCATCCAAATCCAAATGAAGCAAAATGTGATGGACCTTCTGCATTACCTCTCTCTGCTTTAGAAGCCTTTGTTGCTCAAATGAAAGCAATTGATGATTTAGTGAAATCTTTTCCTGAATTAGATACCTCAAATTAATATAACAAGCGGTACGATAAGAGCAAAAATTTGCAAATTTTTAATCTAATGTGACCGCTTGTATTTATTGACTTACAATAAATTAAACTGAAAAAGGATATTTAATCGGTTCATAACTTTCATATCCTTCAACTTCAAAATCATCTAAAGTCACCCACGTTTCTAAATCTTCTAATGTTTTAATATTAGGATTTATGTTTAATTTAGGTGCTTTTAATGGAGTACGTTTTAATTGAACATCTCGCATTAATTCAAGCTGATCTTCATAAATATGAGCATTTACAATTTTGTGATAAGCCTGCCCAGCTTTATGTCCTGTGATTTGTGCCATCAAGGCAAGAAAAGTGTAGCATTGCACCATATTCCAGTTTAAACCTAGTGGTACATCTGCTGAGCGCTGAGTACTGTTTAAATATAATGTGCCATCAAGTAATGAAAAATGATGACTATGTAAGCAAGGACGTAAACAACCTAAATGAAATGCACCAGGATGATAAAAAGTATAAATTTCGCCTCTATTATCAATACCTTGTTTCAAGTCATCAACAATTTGACGTAGCAAATCAACACTTCCACCATCTGGTTTAGGAAAGTTGCGACCAACAGCACCATAAACTAATCCCATATCATCTTCACCTTTACGATGCGGATTAGCAAGCCACTCCTCGTTTTGGTTAGCATTAGCATCCCACGATTTTGAACCTATCTGACGAAAATCAGCCGCACTATCGTAGCCTCGAATATAACCAAGTAATTCAGCAATAGCTGCTTTCCAAAAACTTTTACGCGTTGTCACTAATGGAAATTCTCCTTGAGCAACATCATAGGTTAAATCAGCGTTGATTACCGTTAAACAACGTTTTCCTGTTCTTTTATTTTCAACCCATTTTCCTTGATCAACAATTCGTTGGCATAAGTCTAAATACTGTTTCATTTTATTATTTCCTTCACAACATTATTTAGATAGAATAGTAGCAGATTTTCAAGAAAAGAGAAAAATAATGAAACAATTTATCCAACTATTCTTATCCTTTATTTTATTATTTACCATCACGGCGTGTAATAATTCGTCACCTTTTCAGCGCCTAAGTAAAAATAAATTGGATCAAAAATCATACGCTACAGGCTATGGTTCAGCCGCTCAAACTTATAAAGATAGAGTGAATGAAACCTATGATATTGACTCTTTTATTCGTGGTGTAGATCATCTATATAGCAATAAAATCACACAATCTATTCAACAAGTAAGAGAAAATACTTTAAATAAAATGTTAGATCATAATATCTATGCTTATTATAGTGGAATACTTTTTGCAGCCTCATTAAAACAAAATTTTAACTACTTAAATGATCAGTGTTGGAATCTGATTGAACCTAAAAGTATCACTCAGGGAATTTATGATGCAATGTACGATCTAAAAAACAATAAAGTAAAACACAACAACTATATTTCTCAAGGGTATGATGAGATTTTGCATTTATGTGTAAAAAAAGTCGAAGAGGCTAGATAAATTAGTTTAAAATCTTACTTTACATCTGCCTGCCCCTAGGCTAAAATAACTCACCTTTTTTAGTCTATTGTCGCCATTTAGTAAGCGACATTTTATTTAACATATTATTTTTCTGAGGTGATGGCTTATGCCAGTAATTAAAGTTCGTGAAAATGAATCATTTGACGTTGCATTACGTCGTTTTAAACGCTCTTGCGAAAAAGCAGGTATTTTAGCGGAAGCTCGTGCTCGTGAATTCTACGACAAACCAACAAGTATTCGTAAACGTGAAAAAGCATCTTTAGCTAAACGTCACGCTAAACGCAATGCGCGAGAAAATGCTCGTAACAATCGTTTATATTAATTAGATTCATTAATCAAACGAAGTTTTTAAAACCGTGAATCCTTTTAAGGCTCACGGTTTTAGCGTTTCTAACTGCTATTCAAATTTTACCATAAGGAGAATCAATGAAAGGTCTTATCCCTCGTTCATTTATTGATGATCTGATTGCTCGCACAGATATTGTGCAGTTAATTGATTCTCGTGTAAAACTAAAAAAAGCAGGACGAAACTATCAAGCCTGTTGTCCTTTTCATCATGAAAAAACACCTTCTTTTTCCGTCAGTCCATCCAAACAATTTTATCACTGCTTTGGTTGTGGCGTAAGTGGTAATGTCATCACTTTTTTGATGGAATATGATAAATTGGAATTTGTGGAAGCTATCGAAGAACTTGCTCAATTATATGGTTTAGAAGTGCCAAGAGAAAACGCCACAGCTAGCCAGTTTCCTTCTACCAATTATAAAACCAAGCGTGATCTCTATCAATTAATGGAAGAAATTGCAAAATTTTATCAAGATCTCACCGCTTCAAATCCTCATAGCCTCGCTTATCTTGAAAACAGAGGACTTTCTAAAACAGTGATTGAACAGTTTGAACTTGGATTTTCATTAAATGCGATGGACAGTGTACTGGGTAAATTTGGTCGCACCAAAGAAGATATCCAAAAACTACTTGATGCAGGAATGCTATCTCAAAGTGAACAAGGTCGAGTTTACGATCGTTTTCGTAATCGTATAATGTTTCCCATTAGAGATCGCAGAGGACGAGTTATTGCTTTTGGTGGACGTGTTTTAGGTGATGAAAAACCCAAATATTTGAACTCTCCAGAATCAACTATTTATCATAAAGGTAATGAGCTTTATGGTTTATACCAAGCCTTACAAATCGATGAAAAACCACAATCTTTAGTTGTGGTTGAAGGCTATATGGACGTCGTAGCGTTAGCACAATTTGATGTCAGAAATACCGTTGCTTCACTTGGTACAGCGACAACAGGAGAGCAAATTCAGCTAATGTTCCGTCATACGGAGCAAGTGATTTGTTGCTATGATGGTGATCGTGCAGGGAGAGATGCTGCATGGCGAGCATTAGAAAATGCTTTACCCTATTTAGAAGATGGACGTCAGTTAAAATTTATTTTCTTACCTGATGGTGAAGATCCAGATTCATTTGTCAGAAAACAAGGAAAAGAGGGCTTTGAACAATACATTGCTAATGCACAACCTTTGAGTGATTTTTTATTTAACTCACTGCTAATAAAAGTTGATCTTTCCACTAAAGAAGGAAAATCAAAATTAGCGTCCTTGGCGTTACCAATACTTAAGCAGATTCCTGGAGAAACATTACGTGTTTATTTACGTAATATATTAGGACAAAAATTAGGTATTTTAGATCCAACACAATTAGAATCTATGTTGCCTACAACACAGCAGCATATTTCAGCAAAAGAATCTGCTATGAAAGTGGAACAAACACCAATGCGCTTGCTCGTTGCACTATTATTACAAAATACCCATTTAGTACAATTAGTGCCTGATTTACAACCACTTAGAATACTCAATATTGCAGGATTAGATCTCTTTGAAGAACTGGTTGAGTTGTGTAAAACACATCAAGGAATCAGTATGGGAGGCGTGTTGGAATATTACCGTGATAAAAAATCATTTCGAACCCTTGAAATTCTTGCAAATTGGAACCATCTAATAGCGTTGGAAAATGTAGAAAATGCTTTTTTAGAAACATTAGACTTTTTTTATAGTAAACTTGTTGAAAAACAAATAGAAATGCTGATCGCAAAAGATCGTACAACAGGATTAAATACGGCAGAAAAACAAGAACTGGCGTTATTAATTAATCAACAATAATTTAGAATTAACAATAGCTTTAAAAGTAGTGGTATAATAACCTACTCTTTTCTAGTGTAAATGTGGATATCAGAATGGAAAAACAATCTCAACTTGAACTCCTTATTACTCAAGGTCGTGAACAAGGTTACTTAACGTTATCAGAAGTGCACGATCACCTACCTGAAGATTTGGTAGATGCTGAGCAAATAGAAGATATTATCCAAATGATCAATGATATGGGGATAAAAGTACTTGAAAGTGCGCCTGATACAGATGATCTAATGCTATCTGAAAATATCACCGATGAAGATATTGTAGAAGAAGCAACCAAAGTACTGTCAACTGTTGAATCTGAACTGGGACGTACTACAGATCCTGTTCGTATGTATATGCGAGAAATGGGAACTGTTGAGCTACTTACTCGTGAGGGTGAAATTGATATCGCAAAACGTATTGAAGAAGGTATCAATGAGGTTCAATGTGCAATTGCCGAATATCCTGAAGCATTAACTAACTTAATCGCCTGCTATGAGCAAGTCGAAGAAGGTACAATGCGAATTACGGATATTATTACCGCATTTATTGAGCCTGATATTGAAGAAAGTGAAGAAGATAAGGTCTTTCTAGAAATAGAGGATGATGAAACACCTGATGATATTGATGTTGATGAGAGTGACGATGAAGAAGAAGAAGAAGAGGATGATGATAGCGCTGATGATGAAGGTGGTATTGATCCTGAATTAGCACGTCAAAAATTCTATGCATTACGTGATCAGCATCAAAAAGCAATTTTAACTGTTCAAAAATACGGTAGAACCAATAAAAAATCAAAAGAACAATTAAAAATACTTTCTGATATTTTCCGTGAATTCCGCTTAGTACCAAAACAATTTGATTTGCTTGTTGCTCAAATGCGTACCATTATGAAACAGGTACGTAAAGAAGAACGTCAAATTCAACGTTTAGTGGTTGAATATTCAAAAATGCCTAAAGGTGCCTTTTTAAAAGCATTTCAAGGACATGAAACCACAGATGCTTGGTTAGTCAAAGCGATTAATGCAGAAAAACATTATTCAGAAAAACTTGCCAATTATGCGGATAAAATTCGTGTTAATATTGAGAATTTAAAACAAATTGAAGAACAAACTGGATTAACCATTAAACAAATTCGAGTTATTGGTGGACGTATTTCTGAGGGTGAGTTAAAAGCTCGTCGAGCAAAAACAGAAATGATTGAAGCAAACCTACGTCTTGTTATTTCTATCGCTAAAAAATACACCAATCGAGGGTTACAATTCTTAGATTTAATTCAAGAAGGTAATATTGGTTTGATGAAAGCAGTAGATAAGTTTGAATATCGTCGTGGGTATAAATTCTCAACTTATGCAACTTGGTGGATTCGTCAGGCTATTACTCGCTCAATTGCCGATCAAGCTCGTACGATCCGTATCCCTGTACATATGATTGAGACCATTAATAAATTAAATCGAATCTCTCGTCAGTGCTTACAAGAAATGGGACGTGATGCAACACCAGAAGAATTAGCTGAAAAAATGGGGATGCCTGAAGATAAAATACGTAAAGTATTAAAAATCTCTAAAGAACCAATTTCAATGGAAACACCTGTAGGTGATGACGATGATTCACATTTAGGCGATTTCATAGAAGATACTGCACTGGCTCAGCCTCTTGACTCGGCAACATCTGAAAGCTTACGTTTAGCTACTGGTGGAGTATTAGAAGGCTTAACGCCTCGTGAAGCGAAAGTATTACGTATGCGTTTTGGTATTGATATGAATACCGACCATACTTTAGAAGAAGTAGGAAAACAATTTGATGTAACACGTGAGCGTATCCGTCAAATTGAAGCAAAAGCACTGCGTAAACTTCGCCATCCAAGCCGTTCTGAAACTTTACGTAGTTTCTTAGATGAATAATATTTACAGTGAAATACTGAAAAACGCCCTAATATTTAGGGCGTTTTTTATAGGCATAGTAGACAAAATAGTTGGTAATTTTGAGGAGCTATGCCCATAGTAGATAAATGAGTTGGTTTTTATTATTTTATAAATAATTACCAACTCCTTTTATTTAGAAAATCTTTTATAAACATAATCTTATGGTATTTGGTTAAACCATTATGATTAGATAGTTTTCGTTTAAGTTCTCCAAATAAACTTTCAAGCCTATTTGTTGTTTTTTCTATATTTAATTCAGGATATTTTTCAAAAGTAAATAAATAATCCATATTATATTTTAAGCTCCTGTAAGCACTTCTTATATTACGATGTTTAAAAGGATATTTACCCTTTTCATTTATTTTATCGGAGCGTTCATTTAAATATTCTTTATGTTTTAAATACCAATAATGTAAATTAATATAGAACTCGTTTTTAGAGCTATTTTTTAATGTTTTAACTAATATTTTTAGCTCTTTTCCCGCTTCAGATTTAGGGTTCCTTGTTAATTTCCTTATTACATTTGCTATTTGATGAAATTGGCAAAGTTGTGCAGGCGTATTTAAAAAATCTCTTAATAATCCTCGTCTTCCATCACAAGTAATAGATTGAATAATATAGCCTTTTTCTCTTAATTTATTCATTGCTAATAGATAATAAAGATTTTTTTCTGTTGTCACAATTTGATGATAAATTACCTTCTTTGATAAAGTGTCCATAAAAACGAGAACACCAAAATTTCGACCAAAGAAAGTGGTATCCATCATTAAGTTCAATTTATTATTTTGTGGGATATTTAATGGCGTTTTAGGGGCTTTTAAAACATATCTTTGAATAGTTCTAACAGAGCAATTATATTTAATTGCTAGTTGCTTATAGGTTTGTTTACCTTCTGTGTAATCTAGCCAAATTTGGCTTGAATTTAAGGATTTTTTGAAGGTAAAAGTTTTATTACAAATAGAGCATTTATAACGTTGAACATTATTTTGGGTACCATATTTGTGAATATTCGTTTTATGACAAAAAGGACAAGTTTTTTATTCATTTTCAAAAAAGTGGGCTAAAGCACAGTAATATAAAGCTTTAACCCATTTTTTACCAACTATTTTGTCTACTATGCCTTTTTATATAAATCGGGTTCAAATCGCAATATTAAAATGACGATGTATCTTGAAATAAACCAACTTTTAAATCTGTTGCAGTATAAATAATCTTACCATCAGCCTCTACTTCACCGTCAGCAACGCCCATCACTAATTTTCGGTTAATAACCTTTTTTATATTAATACGATAAATCACTTTTTTTGCAGTGGGTAATATTTGCCCTGTAAATTTCACTTCTCCAACACCTAAAGCACGCCCTTTTCCTTTGCCGCCAATCCAACCTAAGAAAAAGCCAACAAGTTGCCACATTGCATCTAAGCCTAAACAACCAGGCATCACTGGATCGCCAATAAAATGACATTTAAAAAAAGGTAAATCCGCTTGAACATCTAGTTCTGCCTCAATATATCCTTTTCCAAAAAGACCACCTTGATCTGTTATCTTGCTAATACGATCTATCATTAACATTGTTGGCGCTGGCAGTTGAGGACCTTCTCTACCAAAAAGCTCACCACGTCCAGAAGCTAATAAATCCTCATAACAATAGCTCGATTTAATATTTGATGCCATATTCATTTCTCATTCCTTATAAACTACTATAATGCGTATTCTAAACTAATACACATAATACCAAATTTTAACATCATTCAAGATAGATACATTTATGGTCTGACCATTAAACTATTTTATCCATTTTTTGCAAATTTTGCTAAACATCGTACCGCTTAAACCCTGTTCTGCTTCCTGTTCTAAATTATTTTTAATCATAGAAAAAATTGCCTGCTCTGGCTCTTGTTCATTATAAAAAGACTTATTAAATAATAATTCCACTACTTCATAAATATCTGAAACAGCCCAAATAGAAAAGTTTTCTTCCTCCACTGCACTAATAACATCTGATTTTAAACTTAAATGAGACACACAACTTTTAGGAATCACAACTCCCTGATGTCCCGTCAAGCCTCTTTTCTGACATAACGAAAAGAATCCTTCTATCTTTTGATTTACGCCTCCTACACTCAAAATACGCCCTGATTGATCAATTGCCCCTGTTACTGCTATTGATTGTGGTAAAGGCAACTTAGCTAAGCTACTCACTAACACACAAAAAATGGCTAAAGATGAACTGTCCCCATCAATATGACCATAAGACTGCTCAAATACCAAAGACGCAGAGAAGGGTAATTGAGTAGGTAATTCTAATAACTGAGATAAACAAGATTCTGCAATCATAATGCCTTTAGCGTGTATATTTCCCCCTAATTCAACTTTATGTTCAATATCTACAATTTCTCCATCACCTAAACGAGTATTACAACTGATACGTAATGGCTCTCCAAAAGCATAAGGAACGCCTTCAAATTCGACAATAGAAAGTCCGTTTATCTGTCCTATTTTTTCTTTTTCTGTTTCAATATGAACCTGATTACTTAATATTTCTAATTGCGTATAATCACTTAATATCGAAGCCTGTTGTTCTAAAAATTCAAAATAACGACTGATATCGTCAAACTGACTTTCATCAGCATAAAACTGAGCAATACCTAAAATATCTTTTTTGATTTGAGTTGGGAAGACTGAAATAAGCTGTTGATTTTCACTTTCTCGAATATAACTATTCAATAATTGCTGTAACCCTCTATTTGAAAACGTCTTAGCTGTTAAATTTTGAGCCAAATGTTGAACATAATTTCCCCACAGCGTTAATGATTTTTGATTTAAGGATAATGTTGTTTCAACTTCTGCATAATTAGCAAATTGGTGTAAACTTTCATCATAATTTACTAGTTCACTAATATCTTGACGAGAACCTGCCAAAATAAGCTTAAAATCCGCCTTAAATGAGGGAATACTAGGAATATGTTTATCCGATTCCAAATAATAATAACCAAAAAGTAATGCCTGCTTTAATTTATCCCAAATAGATAAATCTTTCAGTAATGAATGTATATTTAAAAATAAAACACCCTTTTCGACTTGAGATAATATACTCTCAATGGTTTCTAACTTCTGCTCTTTACCTACGTAATGAAGATAACCAAATAGTTGATTACGGTTTAGTTCATTACACACTTTTAGCTTCTGGTTTTTTTGTGTAAAATAAAAAGTAATCTCATCAGTAATTTCAGGTAACACATCGGTTTTTAACACGAGTAAAGCCCCTGATTTTTGCTGTTGAAATAAGGATAAACTTCGCTGTAAATTAGGTTGAAAATCCAAAAAAGTTACCTTTTCATTATTTAATGAAAAATGATGCTCACAAGAGAGTAACTTTGAAGAAAGTGGTATAATTTTCACAGATTTGCCTCAATATAAAAATTTGATTTATTATAACGTTATTTTCGCTATACTGCCGTATAAATTATCAATAAAGGATTAAATGAATGAGATACCAAAGATTAGAGATCCAAGAAGCTAACTGGAAATGGCAATATTTACTAAAAAAACATCAATTAGGTGAACCAATTACAAAACATCAGGAACACAGCCTAATTGAATTAAAAATCCAGCTTCTCACTACATTACAAAACTCCCCTGAAGAAATTGAGCAGTGGATTAAAGCTGAAATGACACCTGAACAACGGAAAAAAATGCGTCAATCCGTTCGAGCGAAAAGAAAACGTTTTTTTAATTCAGAAAAACAAACAACAAAAAAGAAATCTATCGATCTTGAGTTTTCAAGTTGGCTACGTCTTTCAAAAAAATCAAAAGAATTAGAAATGACACTCTCACAAACGATTGAACACTTAATTGAAGAAGCTGATAATAAGAAAATTTATACTGAGCAAATTTCAAAAATGAAACAAAATCTAAAAGATTTATTAAAATAAGCGGTAAGATTTTAATTATTTTTTGCAAATTTTTCTTAATATCTATCCGCTATCTCATTGATTAATATAATTCTTTATAAATAAAAAATGCGAACCTTTAAAGTTCGCATTTTCTCAATTAAACAAATTCCAAATTAAAGTTTTTCAACTAGCATTGCTTCTAATTTTTCAATATCTATCGCAAATTTACGAATCCCTTCTGCCAATTTTTCAACTGCCATTGGATCTTGATTATGCTCCCAATAGAATTCAGCTTCTGTCATTGGTTCTGGGCGAGCTTTCACTTCACCCGTGAATGCCAATTTACGTGGTAATTCTGCATTCGATTCGCTTAACTCTTTTAATAGAGGAGGCGCGATAGTTAAACGATCACAACCCGCTAATTCTGTAATTTCACCGATATTACGGAAACTTGCGCCCATAACAATAGTGTTATAGCCGTGTTCTTTATAATAATTGTAGATTGAAGTCACTGAAATGACGCCAGGATCTTCAGCTGGTGCATATTCTTGTTTATCTGAATTTGCTTTGTACCAATCTAAGATACGACCAACGAAAGGTGAGATTAAGTAAGCACCTGCTTCTGCACACGCACGAGCCTGAGCTTGTGAGAAAAGTAACGTTAAATTACAGTTAATCCCTTCTTTTTCTAGGACTTCTGCCGCTTTAATACCTTGCCAAGTTGAAGCAACTTTAATTAAAATACGATCATTACTGATACCAGCTTCATTGTATAAACGAATTAATTTACGTGCTTTTTCAATCGTTTTTTCCGTATCATAAGAAAGACGAGCATCTACTTCTGTTGAAATACGCCCTTTAACCACTTTTAAAATTTCTAAGCCAATATTTACAGCTAATTTATCTTCAGCATCAATTAGTTGCTGTTTCTTATCACTACTTTTTGATTTTGCGTAAGCTATTGCTTCATCAATTAATGATGCATATTGAGGGAGTGCTGATGCACTTAAAATTAATGATGGATTTGTTGTCGCATCTTCTGGTTGATATGTTTTAATTGCTTCGATATCGCCAGTATCCGCAACAACAACTGTCATCTCTCTTAAATTGTCTAATTGACTCATTCTTAAATTCTCCTGTGAATATAAATGTAACGTAACCTGTATATAATACAGCAATCTATCAAAAAATGGATCGTATTTTGTGATCAATTTCACAAATAGGTATTTCCGTTTATAATTCCTGTCATTATCATCATAACTCTATTCTAATATTTTTCCTTTTAATTCAGGAATAAGCCATAATGTTGCTATCATATCAATAATATAAATTGTTGCAAGAAAACCGATCGCAATTGAAAAAGAGTAAGTAGATATAATTGCACCAACTACAACAGGACCTAATCCACCAACAGCACGCCCAATATTGAACAGTACATTTTGAGCAGTTGCTCTTGCCGCTGTTGGATAAGCCTCAGCCATTAAAGCACCGTAGCCCCCCATCATTCCATTAACAAACATTCCTAAGAAAACACCAGCAATAAGCATCATATTTGGGTCATTTAATTGTGAATAAGTTACCACCGTAATTGCAGCACCTAGTTGAAAAAATAAGAAGGTTGGTTTTCGTCCAATTTTATCAGCAAAATAGCCAAAAATCCAAATTCCTAACATCATCCCACCTACAGTAAATGCTGTCCAAACACCTGATTTTGTTAAAGAAAAACCTAATTTATTTGCGAGAAAATTAGGTAGCCATATCATAATACCGTAATAACCAAAATTTTGAACAGAAGTAAGTACAATAATACCTAGACTCATTTTTGTTGTTGATCTATCTTTTATCAATAAACGAAATGCATCTAGTTTCTTCACTTCTTTAGAAGAGTTTTGAACAAAAATTTCTGGTTCGTGTAAACGAAGACGTAAAAACCACGCAACAAAAGCAGGCAAAATACCCACTAAAAACATTCCACGCCACCCAATATGTGGTAATAATAACGGAGTCAGTAAAACAGCCATCAACACACCCACTTGCCAACCTAAAGCAACATAAGAAGTTGCTTTAGCACGATGTTTCGCTGGCCAACTTTCTGCGGCTAATGCCATACCTATTCCAAACTCACCACCAAGTCCAATGCCTGCAATAGTACGATATACTAGTAAATCCGAGTATCCCTGAGCAAAAGCACAGAATCCTGTAAATACCGCAAAAAGAATAATTGTCCAACTTAACACCCTAACTCGCCCAAAACGATCACTTAATGCCCCAAAGAAGAAACCACCAAAAACCGCACCTGCTAATGTCCAAGTTAATAATGAGCCAGCCTGAGTAGGTGATAGACCTAAATCAAGTGAGATAGCTGAGAGCATAAAACCTAGAATTAATAAATCAAAGCCATCCATAGCATATCCAACGGCAGAACCTAAAACCGCCTTCCAACCGTATGCGTTATTTTTTGTCATTTTTAAACTCCTTCAAGTTATTATCTAAAAAGAAAAGGTTTTGTTTCCATAACCTTGTTTTGAATGTTCAAAAAAAAGAGTTGAAAGACTAAGCCATTCAACTCTTTTTTGATTTAAAAAATAAATACTTTTTATTACTGTGTATGCAGTAAAGTGAGAAATAAAATATTAATTGATACATATAGACCATCTGAAAACACACCTCCATAAATAGAATTTTGCTTAAAATTAACCCCTGTGATTATGGTTTAGTCATTTTGCCAAAATAATGGTTCTAAATGTAATACTGGTTGAATCCAATCTGGTGTTTCGCCTCTTGCAAAAAGTACGACCCCTTGTAATTTACTAAAACCTTGTTGAGTAATGTCATCTAAAATTTTATCTCTTGCCTCAAACATTGAGCCACCCGTTGTGAACACATCATCTACAAGTAAGAATGTTTTACTTTCAGGTGTGATATATTTTTCTAAGGCTTTTTGTAATGCAACACCGCCACGTGGAATACCATAAACGCCACCAAAGGTGAATTTACGTGAAATTAAAAAAGCAAGTGTATCTAAATCTGATTGACTTAACGCATCACACTCAATTTTAAAATCAGAAAAACCACCTGAATGCATTTGAAAACGTTGCTGAATAAAAAGATTTGTCATTGTTTACCTCGTAATAAGTTGAATTATGGTTTACAAAATTGATGAAAAAGTTGTGTTTGTTGTTTAATATTTTGGGCATTCATAATCGGACGTCCCACCACCATATAATCACAGCCTTGTTTTAATGCTTGCTGTGGCGTAATACAATTTTGATGATCATCTTTATTCTCAAAGCGAACACCAGGTGTGACTAAGGTTATATCTTGTCCAAAATATTTCCGCATTTCCTTTAACATAAAACTTGGGGTAATAAAGCCATTAATCCCACAATTTAAGTTAAGTTCGACTGTTTTTAAGAATGTATTTACATCACCAATATCGCTTGTTAGCGAAATAACAGAAAGGGGTTGGCATTGATTATCACAACTTTCTACCACCGCTTTTAGCCCATCACTACTTGATGTTCCCCATACTGTAATCATTTTAAGATTCTCAAACGTATTGCGATATCCTGTAATGGCACGAGCCATTGTACTTGGAATATCGTGTAGTTTAAAATCTAAAAATAATGGTATATCTTGAATCATTTCTTTAATAGTATCTGGTTCCATTGAAAAAGGAATATGTCCAAGTTTAACGTGAGAAATCATTGATTTTGTTTGGTCTAAAACCAGAGAGGCTCTTTGAGCATCGCCAGTATCTAATGAGAGTATAAGCTTCATAATTAAATAATGTTGTCGGTTCTTATAAGCACGTTATATCATTTACTCAATTCTATCTTTACAATGCTGAAAAAGTTCATTGAATAAATACAAAAAAACCACCTTAAATAGGTGGTTTAAAAGAAATAATAATTAATTTTTAAAAAAAGAGCAGTTAATGGTATATCATCAAACATTAGTTTCTCTACCCAAAAACAAATGTTCATTATTTATACCCTCCTTTATCAAAAATCACGCAAATAGTATAGATAAAAAATTTTTAGTCAAGTTATTTTTTATATTAAATCTAAAAAAATAATTGCCCTTGAAAAGCCATTTTATGTCACTATCTATGTAATTAAGTTTATCAAATAAGGATCAATTATGTTTGGATTACGCTTTCTCATTATTTTATTTTTATATATTTATTGCGAAATTTCATTATTAGTAGCGATTGGCTCAAATACAAGTGTCTTGTTCTTAATTTTATTAATGATTTTTATTTCAGCGGCAGGTTTATGGTTAATTCGTTTAAGAGGGCTTGCAACACTATTTTCAATTCGCCAACAATTAGCACAGGGGAAAATTCCACAAGATGCCGTTATTTCCTCTATTCAATATGCAATTGCAGGTATTTTGTTAGTTATTCCTGGTTTTTTAAGTGATATTTTAGCTATTTTGTTACTTTTACCTTTCACTAGAACTATAATTACCACTTATCTGTTAAACTATTTTTCAACACGAGTAAAATTTAATACCCAATATTCGCAAAGTTTTTCACAATCAGACACTTTTGAAGCTGATTTTGAGCGTAAACAAGATGAAGATAAATGGGTTAAGTAAAATCAGGGAAATGATTATTAAAACTTTCTAAGAGTTTCTTTCTGGTATGACTTTTTATAGTAATAAATGTAGGTTTACCGATACCATCTATAATAATAAATCGTCCAGTATTTGGGGTTAATCTTTGATAAACTACATTACTTAGTGCTAAATCTCTTACAGGAATTGGCATCTTTAATATTTTTTCTTTAAAAATATTAAGATCATTATTTAATACTTGGTGGTTGATAGTTGATTGATTATAATAAGATATTATACCTTTAGAAATTTCTCCAGAATAATCTCTAATCAGTTGAAAGGCTAATCCTCTACCTAAATTAGTTTCTATCCATCTTATTGGAGGGCTGATTGGAATGAGATCAAGATCACTCCACTTATTTATGTATCTACTTTCTCTTCTATTTTCACAACGTATTTTGTCTTCTAACTCAATTTTTATACATATATTGGGATCTTCTGGGTGTTGATAGCACTTACGACGACTTCCTTGAGCAATAAAAAGATCATTATTCAGGTAAATCATAAATATTCTCCACTTTTATTTTAACGCGTTAATGGTAACATATCACAATTCAAATTTTCAATGTACAAAACTTAGCAATATTTTAGACATATAATGGACAAACAAATGAAAAAATCACTTTATACTGCTCCTATTGCTGTTTTAGGAGCTGGCTCTTATGGAACATCATTAGCTATTGCCCTCTCTCAACAAGGTGAGAAAACGTATTTGTGGGGACATTCACCACACAAAATACAAAAAATGCAGCACGAAAGAAAAAATCAAGAGTTTTTACCTGATATTCCTTTTCCTGATAACTTAATATTAGAGAGTAATTTAGAAAAAGTATTAAACAACGTAAAAGATATTTTGATTGTTGTGCCAAGTCACGTATTTAATGATGTGCTCTTACAAATTAAGCCTTTTATTCAAGATGATCATCGTATTATGTGGGCAACTAAAGGCTTAGAACATAATACAGGACGATTATTGCATTGTGTCGTAAATGAAATTTTAGGTGAAGATCACGCACTAGCGGTACTATCTGGTCCAACTTTTGCAAAAGAATTAGCCGCAGGCTTACCAACCGCTATTTCCCTTGCCTCAACGGATATCCAATTTGCAGAAGAAATGCAACAACGTATTCACTGTTCGAAAGCCTTCCGTGTTTATCTCAATGATGATATGGTCGCAGTGCAACTAGGCGGCGCCATTAAAAATGTCATTGCTATTGGCGCAGGTCTTTCTGACGGTTTAGGTTTTGGAGCAAATGCAAGAACAGCATTAATTACACGAGGTATTGCAGAAATTAGTCAATTATGTGTAGCATTAGGAGGCAATCCTACCAGTCTAATGGGAATGGCAGGGATTGGTGATTTAATGCTTACCTGTACCGATAACCAGTCTCGTAATCGTCGCTTTGGTTTAATGGTTGGACAAGGAAAAAGTGTTGATGCAGCAATGAATGAAATAGGACAAGTGGTGGAAGGATACTATAATACCAAAGAGGCCTATTTATTAGCACAAAAACACAATATTGAAATGCCAATTGTAGAGCAACTTTATCAAATGCTATTTTGTGGTCAAGATACCAAAGCACACATCAGAAAAGGTGTGGCAATGCTACTTGGACGTGAACGTAAAGTAGAATCATTTAAACAAATAAAAAAGTGAAATGGTAATGAAACAACAACCAGAAAAATTGTGGAATAATATTCACCAAGAAGTGAAATCACTTGCTGAGCAAGAGCCAATGCTCGCCAGTTTTTTTCATTCTACTATTTTAAAGCATAATAATTTAGGTGACGCATTAAGTTATATTTTAGCCAATAAATTATCTAATTCAATTATGCCTGCTATTGCATTAAAAGAGATTATTGAAGAGGCTTATCAAGCCGATCCTCAAATTACTGATAGTGCAACACAAGATTTATTAGCGGTAAAAACACGAGATCCTGCGGTTAAATTATTAAGTACGCCATTACTTTATTTAAAAGGTTTTCACGCCTTACAAAGTTATCGAGTTACCCATTATTTATGGCAACAAGGTCGCTATGCCTTAGCCATTTATTTACAAAATGAAATCTCTGTCGCCTTTGATGTGGATATTCACCCTGCTGCCCAAATTGGTTACGGTATAATGCTCGATCACGCCACAGCAATTGTTGTGGGAGAAACCTCTGTAATAGAAAATGATGTCTCTATTTTACAAGGTGTGACACTAGGAGGAACAGGTAAGGAAACAGGCGATCGTCATCCTAAAATACGAGAAGGTGTGATGATTGGAGCAGGGGCAAAAATTTTAGGTAATATAGAAATTGGAAAATATGCTAAAATTGGCGCTAATTCTGTAGTATTAAGAGCAGTGCCTGAAAATACCACTGTAGCAGGTGTTCCTGCAAAAGTAATTAGTCACTCACAATCTCAAAAACCTGCATTTGAAATGAATCAAGATTTTAATTGTGATGATGAATAAAATTTATACAACACCATAGAAACAGAGTGCATCCTGTATCTTTCAACAAGAGAAATAGATAATGAAAAAAATATTAATGGTACTAATACTTTCAGGTTTTGCTTTAACTGGATGTAAAGATGAACAGAAAACCATAACAAAAATCGAACAACCACACATTGAGAAAACTCAAGAAGAGTTTGAAAAACAAGCGGTTACATCTGATCAAAAATTTGCAAAAAATGAAGCCGAAAACACTGAACATCAATCCACTAATAAAAACAAAACTCAAAACTATGATCAAAAAGTGGAAGAAGCAAAAATTGCCACCCTTGATGCGGCAAATAAGTTAGCAGATGTAATGGGAACAAAAATGGAGCAAGTGACTGAGCAGTTAGCCGATAAAATCAATGAAATTGATGTCAATAAAGTAACTGAACCATTAAAAAAACATATGGATAAATTGGGAGAGTTTTTAGACCAACTTGAAACAGATAAACAACCAGAGCAAAAGCCAAAAACAAAAATTGAGGAAGGCTATCTATAATGGCAAAATCTCCTTATATTACTCGTGAAGGATGGCATACTTTAGAGAAAGAGCTGAAATTTTTATGGAAAATAGAGCGCCCTCAAGTCACTCAAGCTGTATCTGATGCGGCGGCATTGGGAGATCGTAGTGAGAATGCGGAATATATTTATGGAAAACGTCGCTTACGTGAAATTGATCGTCGAGTAAGGTTTTTAAGTAAACGCTTAGATGTCTTAAAAATTGTTGATTATTCTCCTTCTCAAGAAGGTAAAATCTTTTTTGGTGCTTGGGTTGAACTTGAAAATGAAGAAGGTGAAATCAATCAATACCGCATTGTAGGTTGTGATGAATTTGATCCTGCTAAGCATTGGATTTCTATTGATTCTCCTGTTGCAAGAGCCTTAATTGGTAAACAAGTTGATGATGAAGTAAAAGTGGAAACACCATCTGGCAAAGTTACCCTTTATGTAAATAAAATTTGGTATAAGTAAGTATTGAACAATACTCTTTTATCTATAATCCCAGTTTAATTATTTTGGAGAAAAAAATGAACCACAAACCCTTTTTAATTGCCCCTTCCATTCTGTCGGCTGATCTTGCTCGATTAGGTGATGATGTAAAAAATGTATTAAATGCAGGGGCTGATGTGATCCACTTTGATGTAATGGATAATCATTTTGTACCAAACTTAACTTTTGGTCCTGCGATTTGTAAAGCATTGAGAGATTACGGCATAACCGCTCCAATCGATGTGCATTTAATGGCAAGCCCTGTGGATCGTTTAATTCCTGAATTTGCACACGCAGGAGCAGATTATATTACTTTTCATCCAGAAGCTGCGATACACATTGATCGTACTCTACAACTGATTCGAGATAATGGCTGTAAATCAGGCTTAGTCTTTAACCCTGCAACACCATTAAGCTATTTAGATTATGTGATGGATAAAGTGGATGTAATTCTATTAATGTCAGTCAATCCAGGTTTTGGTGGACAATCTTTTATTCCAGCGACTTTGGAAAAATTAAAGCAAGCTCGTAGAATGATTGATGAAAGTGGTTTCGATATTCGTTTGGAAGTAGACGGTGGTGTCAAAGTTAATAATATTGCTGAAATCGCAAAAGCAGGTGCAGATATGTTTGTCGCAGGTTCAGCAATTTTTGATCAACCTGATTATAAAGCTGTAATTGATGAAATTCGTCAACAGTTAACGAATATTTAAACATATATCTCATTCATAAACTTATTAAAATCAGAGTAAAACAGTATGACAGAATTCACAAATCACACCCCTATGATGAAGCAATATCTCACTTTAAAAGCAGAGCATTCTGATGTTTTGTTGTTTTATCGTATGGGAGATTTTTATGAATTGTTCTATGATGATGCGAAAAAAGCGGCAAGATTACTGGACATTTCTTTAACGAAAAGAGGGAAATCAGCTGGTGAACCAATTCCTATGGCTGGCGTACCTTATCATGCGATTGAGGGCTATTTAGCAAAATTAGTACATCTTGGTGAGTCGGTTGCGATTTGTGAGCAAGTGGGCGATCCTGCAACAAGTAAAGGGCCTGTTGAGCGTAAAGTGGTGCGAATTGTCACACCGGGAACAGTAAGTGATGAAGCCTTGTTACCAGAGCGCCAAGATAACCTTGTGGCGAGTGTTTATGTAGAAAATGGTATTTATGCACTGGCGTTATTGGATATGACATCAGGGCGTTTTTTAATCAATGAATTACCTAATCGTGAAAGCTTAAGTGCGGAGTTACAGAGAGCTCAACCTGCTGAAATTTTATACCCTGAAACCTTTTCTGAAATGGATTTGATTGAGCATTATAAAGGGTTACGTCGTCGTCCGATTTGGGAATTTGAATTAGTCACCGCAATTAATTTACTTAATCGTCAATTTGGTACGCAAGATTTAAAAGGCTTTGGCGTTGAAAAATCTCTTGTTGCACTGTGTGCTGCTGGCTGTGTATTACAATATGCCAAAGAAACACAACGCACTGCACTACCTCATATTAACAGCATTCATCTAATTCAAAATAGCGATACAATTTTATTAGATGCCGCCACTCGCCGTAATTTAGAATTAACCCAAAATTTAGCAGGGGGAACAGAAAACACCCTTGCTCACGTATTGGATCATTGTGTTACCTCAATGGGAAGTCGTTTATTAAAACGCTGGATTCATCAACCTATTCGTGATGTCGAAAAATTAAAAAACCGTCAGCAAAATATTCAAACCTTGCTCGATCATCATTTAATCGACACATTACAACCCTTGCTACAACAAGTGGGTGATATGGAACGAATTTTGGCACGTGTTGCCCTGCGTTCAGCACGTCCTCGAGATTTAACTCGCTTACGCACTGCGTTGGCTCAAATTCCACAAATTGTAAATTTTACCCAAAATCTAACCGCTAGTTTAACCCTCAATATCAATCAAATTGCTGATTTTAGCGATCTACATTCTTTATTGGAAAGGGCGATTATTGAGGTTCCGCCACAATTAGTGCGAGATGGGGGTGTAATTGCCACAGGCTATAATGCCGAATTAGACGAATGGCGTTCCCTTGCTGATGGAGCAACACAATATCTTGACGATTTAGAAATTCGTGAACGAGAAACAACGGGTATTGATACCTTAAAAATTGGTTTTAATGCCGTACACGGCTATTATATTCAAATCAGTAAAGCACAAAGCCATAATGCCCCAATTCATTATGTACGTCGTCAAACCTTAAAAAATGCCGAGCGTTATATTATCCCTGAATTAAAAACCTATGAAGATAAAGTATTGAAAGCAAAAGGGGCATCGCTCGCATTAGAAAAACGTCTTTATGAAGAACTGTTTGATCAGCTTCTACCACGTTTAGGTGAATTACAGTTAGCGAGTATGATTTTAAGTGAATTAGACGTGCTAACTAATCTTGCCGAACGAGCAGAAAGTTTGGATTATGTGGCACCAACTTTTACCGCCAATCGCACCATTAACATTAAACAAGGTCGCCACCCAGTGGTTGAAAATGTACTAAAAGCCCCTTTTATTGCCAATCCCGTTTTCTTAAATGAACAACGTCATTTGTTAGTGGTAACAGGTCCCAATATGGGCGGTAAAAGTACCTATATGCGACAAATCGCTCTGATTACTTTAATGGCTCATATCGGAAGTTTTGTACCTGCAGAAAGTGCCGAAATTGGCACTATTGATCGTATTTTTACGCGTATTGGTGCCTCTGATGATCTTGCCTCTGGTCGCTCAACCTTTATGGTGGAAATGACAGAAATGGCAAATATTCTCCATCAAGCCACCGCTAATAGCTTAGTATTGATTGATGAAATAGGGCGAGGAACATCTACTTATGACGGTTTATCATTGGCGTGGGCGTGTGCTGAATGGTTGGCTCAAAAAACACGTTCTTTAACCTTATTTGCAACCCATTATTTTGAATTGACCAGTTTACCTGAACAATTAAAAGGGGTGGCAAATGTGCATTTAGATGCCCGTGAACATAATGATAATATTGTGTTTATGCACACAGTACAAGAGGGGGCGGCGAGTAAAAGTTACGGCTTAGCAGTGGCTTCTTTGGCTGGTGTACCTAAACAAGTGGTTAAGTTAGCTAAACAAAAATTAGCAACTTTAGAACAAATTTCACATCAAACCGTTGATTTAGATAAAAATCCACAAGAAAGTTTGTTTGAAATACCAAATAACATCATTATGGATACTCCTCCTGCATTAGAAATGCTACAAAATATTAATCCTGATGAACTTACACCACGACAAGCGTTGGATGCTCTGTATAAATTAAAAGATAAATTATAAATACAGCAAAAGTTGATGGTTTTACTCTAAAATAACAAAATGGAGAATGAAAATTATTTTGTGATCCAGATCAAAAAATAATTTTATTCTCCTGTTCTTAACTATCCTTTTCTATGATTAAGTGGCAGAATACTGTGTTCAAAATTTCCCCATTTTTAATAAAATCCAATACAAGGAGTAAATATGAGTATTCTTAACTATCTAAAATGTCCTTTTAGTAAAAAATCAAAAATAGACAATAATGTACAACTCACTCAAGAAGAGAAAGCCTCACAGTTGATAGATGCCTTAGGTGGAGTCGCTAATATTGAAACCATTGATGCCTGTCTTACTCGATTACGTGTAATACTGAAAGATAGATCCCTCGTCAATAAAGCAAAACTTACTCAGTTAGGCTCAAAAGGTAATATAAAAGAGGGACACAATGGTTTACAAGTTATTGTTGGCTCGGGAGCTATACGTCTTACTGAAATAATAAAAACACAGATATAAAAACAGAAACCTCTTTCAAAAAAAGAGGTTTTTTTATCGATGAAAGTAGACGATGTGGCTATGTGGCTAATAGTTTTCGCCATTGCTCTGCTACAGCCTCCATTAAAAACCCTTTATTTGCTTTACACGCATTTTCGCTCATCTGTTGATGTAACTGAGGATCTCTTAATAAATGAATAACTCTCTCTGCCATCATTTGTATATCATTTTCTGGAACTAAATAGCCATTTTCACCTTCTATGATCATTTCTGAAGGGCCATATTTAATATCAAAGCTAATAAATGGACAACCTGCTGATAAGCTTTCCATAATCACAAGGGGTAATGCTTCATAATGACTAGTCAGCAATGCTAAACCCGCTCGTTCAAATACCGAATACGGATTATTGATAAACCCTTTAAGGTGTACCACATTTTGTAACGATAAACGATCAATCTGTGCCTGTAACTGCTCCTGTAGCCGTCCAACACCATATATCTCTAATTTTGCTTGAGGTATCGATTGATGTACTAAAGCAAACATATCAATCATTTTATCAAGTCGCTTTTGAGGTTCCAATCGAGCAAATGCGGTTAATAAAAAACGATCTCGTTGCGAAAAATCTTGAGGTTTTACCTGATAGTTTAACGTATTAGGTATGCAGTGTAGATTCTCTGAACGTCCCACCCTTGCCTCAATATCTTGCTTCTGTGCTTCCGTCAAAACCACCGTTTGAAATTTTGGATTATGAAGCTCTTCCACAAGAGGAGAAAAATACCTATTAAAAGGAGAATCCTCTACTGTGGGTTCAATCGTATGAGTAAGGTGTAAAACAGAAATAATTTTGACATTTGGATGTTGTAGCACTTTCAAGGCTTTATAATAAATAGGATGCTCTGTAACAAAACACAATTCATCATCAGGATATAAATCTGCTAATTTCTGTATAAAATCCACCACCAGATCTTCTTTTGAATTAAAAATATGTGTTACTCTTCCTTGTTTATTTGAAATGTATATTTTAACAATTTTTTTCTCTACACCTGATAATGTAAAATAGAGAGTAACTCGCTGATTCCCGTCTCTATCTAAAAAATAAGTCACAATCTCTTCTTTTGTGGTTGGCTCTACTACACCTGTTGAAGCTAAATATCCCTGTGGATCATAAGTATCACGTTTCATTACTTCAATATCATTAGATATATGATTCACATAATTAATATAATGAATTTGCTGAGTATTTGGATAATTCTCTATATACATTTGCAACTGTTCGCCTAAAAATGCCCAACTTGCATTTACATCATTTTTATCTTTTTCATAGCGTAAATTGGAATCTTCATAGAGTACAAATTGACGAACTTTTTCAGCAGGTTGCTGTTTATCACAATAAAAATCAAATAAACTAAAAATGGGGATATCTTCCTCAATTTGCAAACGCTCCATTACTTCCATTTGATTCTGTTTCAATGCAGGATGGTAACCATGGGTAATAAAAGTGGGAGTAATATTAAGATATTTTTTAAATAATTTTGCTCGAATACAAGCTTGTATTTCAATGGCTGTTGGCTCAATAAAAACACCACCAAATAAGAAAAAATAGTGTTTTTTACGATGAGAATGCTGAATACTCATAATGATTCTTCCAAATAAAATCTAATTGTTACGATAATTCTAATCAATTCAATATTATTTGCAAATTTTTAGTAACAAGTGACCGCTTAAACCGATTAACCAAGAGAATCTAAAAGAGTAAGATTTCCCTCTTTAACTGCAAATAACTTATCAGCACTATTGTTATGCCAATCCATATATTGCAACTGTTCTTTCGTAATTGCGGTAATAAAAACCTGTGATTGGCTCTCTCTTAAGCGGTGAGTAAGCAATTCTCTTTTATTAGGATCTAATTCTGAAGCAAAATCATCAATTAAAAATAAACATTGACGCTCTTTTTGTCTGACTAAATGCTCCCCTTGAGCTAAACGTAATGCGCACATCAATAATTTTAACTGCCCTCTTGAAAGGACATCTTCTACAGGTAACCCATTGGCTCGAAAGCGAAAATCGGCTTTTTGAGGTCCAATCATTGTATAACCAATGGCTTTATCTCGCTCAAAACCTTGTGCTAAAATATCTGCATACTGTTGCTCTTTATTCCAACCTTGATAAAAAGCCACTGAAATGTCTAACTCTGGTAAAAAAAAGTGACAAGTCTTTTCAATTTCAGGACGTAGCATTTCCGCATAGTCTGCTCGCATTTCACTCACAATTTGTGCAAGTTTAACTAATTCTGTATCCCAATGATGAAGTTCTTGATAGTGGTGAACTTGCCCCAACAACGCATTTCGCTGCTTTAACAAGCGTTTTAAATTTGTCCAATAAGAATAAAAGTTAGCATATAAATGAAATAATCCCCAATCAAGAAAAGCCCGACGGTAGCTAGGCCCACCATTTAATAACGTTAAACCCTCAGGCATAATAATCTGCATTGGTAACAAATGAGCCAAATCAGCAATTTTATTACCATCTTCACCATTTATTTTCAGCAGAGTGTCACCCTGTCGTTTTTTTTGTAATCCAACACTCCAACTGTGCTTAGCTTCTTCTATCTTACCGTGTAAAACAAAATCCTCACTCGCATAATTAATAATACGATTACTAACATTACTTTTAAATGAGCGCCCATGTCCTAAATAAAAAATGGCCTCTAGCAAACTTGTTTTGCCACTGCCATTTTCTCCCACCAAAAAGTTAAAACCGTGGCTCAATTCAAGATCCACGGTATTAAGATTTCTAAAGTTCTGAACAATAAGACGACTTAAAGACATTGTTTAAAGATTACAAACGCATTGGCATAATGACATATTCTGCCGTATTATTATCACAATCTTCAATTAAGCAACTTGATGCAGAATCCACCAAATTAATACGAACACGCTCACACTTCAAGGCATTCAGTACATCTAATAAATAACTCACATTAAAACCTACTTCCATTTCTATATTTTGGTAAGCAACGTCAATAATTTCTTCTGCTTCTTCTTGTTCTGGGTTATTTGCTGTAATTTTAAGTAAATTATTAGTCAATACCAAACGAACACCTCTGAAACGCTCATTAGAAAGAATGGCAGCACGAACCAATGCACGTTTCAACACCTCTGTATCCGATTCTAAAATGCGATCTGCATTACGAGGTAATACTCGGCGATAATCAGGGAAACGACCATCAATCAATTTGGACGTAAATACAATGTTATTCATAGAAATACGAATATGATTTGAACCGATTTCAAGACGCACAGCCTCATCACTTGAAATTAATAAACGAGAAAGCTCAATCACTGCCTTACGAGGTACTATCACGGAATGACTTGGTAACTCCTGCTCTAAAGGCATTGTACAAACCGCTAAACGATGTCCATCCGTTGCAACAGTACGTAGTAGATTTCCTTCCGTTTCAAACTTCATTCCATTTAAAAAATAACGTGCATCTTGGTTTGCCATAGAAAACTGCGTTGCTTCAATTAAACGAGTTAAAGTAGCTTGCGCTATATTAAAATCAACCTCAGGATTCCAATCCATTAAACTTGGATAATCACTCGCAGGTAAAGTAGCTAAATTAAACTTACTACGAGAGGCCTGTATTAACGCTCGCCCCTCTTCAAATTTAATAGCAATTACACTATCCTCTGGTAAACTTTTACATATATCTAAAAATTTTCTTGCTGGAATAGTGAATTTTGCCTCAGAAGGTAAACTCTCCGTTAATTCAGCTTGGGTTGTTAATTCAACCTCCAAATCTGTACAGGTAAGAAAAAGTTGATTACCTTTAATTTCCAGTAAAACATTGCCAATTATAGGCAAAGTTGGACGACTATTTAAAACACTACAAACCTGTTGTAATGGTTTTAATAATTTTTCACGTGTAATAGTAAATTGCATAACAATTCCTTAGGATGATAATTTCCGCGTTAAATTAGTGTAATCTTCTCGAAGACTGCTATCAGAATCCATTAACTCATTAACTCTTTTTATTGCGTGCATCACAGTAGTATGATCTTTACCACCAAACTCACGCCCAATCTCAGGTAAGCTGTGATTGGTTAATTCTTTCGCCAATGCCATTGCTATTTGACGAGGTCGAGCAAACATCTGCTTACGACTTTTAGATTTTAAATCTGAAATTTTTATATTATAACGTTCTGCGACGATTTTTTGAATATTCTCAATAGTCACTAAATGCTCGTAAGATGAAATTAAGTCTTTTAATGCTTCACGGACTGCATCAATAGTAATTGGACGCTTAGTAAATTTTCGCCACGCAATCACTCTATTTAATGCGCCTTCTAATTCCCTTACATTAGTACGCAACTTTTGAGCAAGGAAAAAAGCCACATCTTCACTTAAAGACGCCCCTCGCTCTTCCGCTTTTTTCATTAAAATGGCGACTCGGGTTTCAAGTTCAGGTGGTTCAATAGCGGCATTCACTCCCCAACTTAAACGAGAACGAATGCGCTCTTCAATATTTTGAATATTTTTAGGGAATACATCTGAGGCAACAATAATCTGTTTACTGCGTTCAAATAACGTATTAAACGTATGAAAAAACTCTTCTTGAGAAGCCTCTTTATTGGCAAAAAATTGAATATCATCAATCATCAACACATCAAGAGAACGGTAAAAATTCTTAAATTTCTCAATCGAATTACTTTTTAATGCTTTCACCATCTCCTGAACAAAACGTTCAGAGTGGATATACACAATTTTTGCTTTAGGATTCTTTTTAAGAATTTCATTACCAATGGCGTGTAAAAGATGGGTTTTACCCAAACCAGTGCCACCATAAAGCGAAAATGGATTACAATGACTTTCCCCAACATTATCAACCACAAGTTCAGCAATAGATTTTGCCATCTGATTTGATTTACCCTGCACAAAGTTATCAAAGGTTAAACCTTCCTGTAACCCCGTTTTTATGGTCGAATAATGGTTACCCTCTTTCATTTCTGATGAGGGTATATTGCTCTGCTTAATAATCTCCGTCTCTTTTGGTTTCAGCCCCATTTTAATCACCACATTAAGCTGCTCATTTTTAGATAAAAAACGAACTAACTCTGTAATGTCAGACATAAATTTTTCCTGCACCCAATTGGCAACAAATGGATTCTGAGCATATAATGTCAGTTCATTGTTCTCTAATGTTGCTTGTAATGGGCGCAACCAAGTGTTAAATTCCGATGAGGATACTTTTGTTTGCAAATGTTCTAAACTGTCACGCCAAAGAGAAGACACGAGTTACTCCAAAAAAATAATAAAAATCGATCTAAAAAGATCTCATATGATACCTCAAAATATGATGAAAATCCTTATTATTTTTTACAAATTTTTTGATCAATCGCACCGCTTATTGACTTAAAAATTGATAACATATTTTTATCACACTATTAATTATACAGAGAGAAAAATTGAAAACACTGACTTGTAACCAAACATTAAATACCTTAGGTCTGCGATGCCCAGAACCTATTATGCTAGTACGCAAAACCATTAGAAATATGCAAAAAGGGCAAATTTTACTGGTGGATGCCGACGATCCTGCCACAACTCGTGATATTCCTAGTTTCTGTGAATTTATGCAACATCAATTGCTAGAGGCTCAAACCGAAACACTGCCATATCAATATTGGATAAAAAAAGGTATTTAAAGAGAAAAATTAAATCACTGATAAGATTGATTCAAATTTATGAGAATGGAAAATTTTTAAGTAAATTAAATAAAACAAAGGCGGCCAATTTGACCGCCTTGTTGTAATCTTATTGATTGTTTTGAACGTAATCAATCGCAGATTGAACAGTAGTAATTTTTTCAGCTTCTTCATCTGGAATTTCAATATCAAATTCTTCTTCTAAAGCCATTACTAACTCAACAGTATCTAAAGAATCTGCACCTAAATCATCAATAAATGATGCTTCTGGTTTTGCGTCTTCTTCTTTAACGCCAAGTTGTTCAACAATGATATTTTTTACGCGTTCTTCAATGCTCATTTTTTGTTTCCTATGTATGAATTCGCCTAACTGCGAAAATGTATAGTGTAAAGAAAATTTAACTGATTGCAACTTTTTTCATAGGAAGTCCAATCAGCTACGCTTTTCCTCGCACCGTTTAATAAAAATAATTCGCCCCACGGTTTGAACGAAAAAGCACAGTAATTCTACCATTATGTATTGTGTTGATCCATAGTTGATTTTTGATGAAAGTCTCGTTTTTATAAAAAAAGCTAAAAATTACTCAAATAATCGCCATACACAACAGATCTAAGTATGAAAACAATTGACTTATTTTCTAAAGTTGTTTTAATTCTCCTGTTTTTGTTAAATTATACAATCAGGAGGAATGTTATGGCAGAAAGTTTTAAAGTTACTCGTCGTTTTTTTGACGATAAAAATTATCCAAGAGGCTTTTCACGTCAAGGTGATTATACTATTTTTGAGTCTCAACTTTTAGAACAATTCGGTCAAGCCTGCTTAGCCTTAGAATTAGGCGAGCGAGAAGCAAAAACAACAGAGGAAAAACAGTTTGTATCCGTAATAAAAAAAGAACGTGAAGCAGAAACGCCTTTAGAAAAAGTATGGATAAAATACCGTACCAAAATAAACCTCTCGAAGCGTTTATATACACTTGCAGATAATCTTGGCAGTGATACGGAAGATTTATCTGACTAACCTAAAATTAGCTAAAAGGATGTTTCGCTTTTTTATACATAATTAACCGCCTGAGATAGACATTTTATGACATTACCCATTGAACAATATCCTCAATTATTTGCAAAAAAAGTGGCAAATCTGACCGCTTTACTTGCTCCTTTTAATCCTCCTTGTATCGAAGCTTTTGAATCTGAAACACGCCATTTCCGTCTACGTGCAGAATTTCGCATTTGGCATAATGATGACGATCTTTATCACATAATGTTTGATCAACAAACCAAACAACGCTATCGAGTCGATCAATTTCCGATTGGTAGTCAGCTAATTAATCAAATGATGACAGCATTATTAGATGAAATTCGCACCAATGACGTATTAAGACATCGTTTATTTCAAGTGGATTACCTTACGTCATTAAGTGGACAAATTGTGGTATCAATGTTGTACCATAAAAAATTAGATGATGAGTGGACAGCACAAGCCAAATTACTTAAACAAAATTTAATTCAACAGGGTTTTGATGTTCAATTGGTGGGACGTGCCACAAAGCAAAAAATTGTGGTTGATCGTGATTATGTCGAAGAAAAATTAACCATTGATAATAAGGAATATATTTATCGCCAAGTAGAAAATAGTTTTACTCAGCCTAATGCAAAAATAAATATAAAAATGTTAGAGTGGGCAAGAAGTTGTACCGCAAATAGCGAAGGGGATTTATTAGAGCTTTATTGTGGAAATGGCAACTTCTCCATAGCACTTGCCAGCCAATTTAGAAAAGTATTAGCAACGGAAATTTCTAAATCATCGGTTGCCTCCGCACAGTATAATATTGAACAAAATCAAATTGATAACTTACAAATTATCAGAATGTCAGCGGAAGAATTTACGCAAGCGTTGAATGGTGTACGTGGTTTTTACCGCTTGAAAGACGTGCAACTTTCAGATTACAACTGTAATACAATTTTAGTTGACCCACCTCGAGCAGGATTAGATCAAGATACCTTAAATTTAGTACAAAATTATGAGCGTATTTTATATATCTCTTGTAACCCTCATACTCTTGTAGATAATTTACAGCAACTTTGCACAACCCATCGCATTGAGCGATGTGCACTGTTCGATCAATTCCCTTATACGGATCATATTGAAAGTGGTGTTTGGTTAATTAGAAAATAAAAATTTGCAAATTTTATTATATATGTGACCGCTTACTTATCGTATCTATGATAAATAAGCGGTTACTCTCTTAGTTATTCCCACATTTACGAATAATTTGCTTAACAACATCAACGTGGTTACCTTTCAGCCAGAATTGTCCATTACCACAAGAAGCAGACCAATGACTATAAGGCTTGATTTCATTTTCACATAATGAAGCACTACCATAAAATGAACCTTGTATATTTAAGGTATAGCATTTCATACCATAGGATTGTTTTTCTAGCCACATATAAACACTCCTACCATTATTGAGTTTTACTGAATTTCTTCCCCAAAGTCGATTATCACCTGAGAAATCATAACCCCAATCAACAACATACGCAGGTTGAGACTTTATTCTCTCATTTTGTTTTTGGATAAATACTTTTCTAGCTTTTCTACAATGAGCTTCTTGAGTTTGACGAAAATTATCTATTACATCAACCATTTCACTTAGATCAACATTACCTTTTATGTGATAGGCATCAGCAAGCATTTTTTCAATTTGTTTTGAAAAAAATCTATCGTATTCACCTTTTTTACTTTCAGAGAAAAATTGACGAAAACGTTTCTTTTGCTGTTTTAGTGTTTTTTTATAAAACAATCGTTCATATAAAACATTGTCAGCAGCCTCACCCAACAACTTACATTCATCTTCTGCTAAAGCAACTTGAGATAAAAGGGGAACGATAATAATGGAAGCAATATATTTCATTACTTAGACATCTCTTTCAATGCAGTATTACAGTCTTTCTCTCTTAGCTTCATATAATCTGCAACTATTTTTCTTTTTTCTTTTTTTGTTTTTCCAATTTTAACTTGTGATACATCTAATGGATAAACAGGCGCCATTTCTATTAAAAATCCTATTTCTTCTTTGCTTAAACCTGATTGTTTAACTATTTTAAGAATTCTATCCATCTCTTTTTGGATTTCTTTTCTAGAAGCCCCCTCTTGTCTGCCAGCCATTGCTATTTGAGCAAATTTAGCACTAACAATACATACATTTGCACTTTTACTAGCATAACTAACATTCAAACTTAAAAAAGCTAAAATACCAATAACAGATAATTTTTTAATATTCATAATAATACTCACTTATTTTTAGGTTAAAAGACAACCTAAATGTACAAAAAAAAAACGATTTGGCAAGTTTTTTGTATTTAGTTTTATCAGAAATTTGAAATTATTTTGCTGATGAAGTATTGAAAAATAACACTCAATAAACTAATTTAGTGCAAAACTAAAACACCTAACACTTCGACAGGCTCAGTGATCAGTGTTTGGACTGTTCTGTGATTGATATAAATACAAAGCGGGTACATTAACTGAAAAATTTGCAAATTTTCATAATAAAAACCGTTATTCTATTTTATGAAAAAGCATAAAACAGCAAATTATCTTATTTAAAGTTAACATTTACTCGCTTTTTTTGTAAGAAAACGTTATATTGCATACGTTTTTTAAGCTAGATTTTTAATACAGATAATACTATGAACTTACAAGATCTCCATATCATCAACCGTGTCCGTCAACAAGCCTTAGAACACCCTGAACGCAGTGTGCTACGTTTTAAACAAAATGAAACTTGGCAAGATATTTCTTGGGGTGAGTTTCAGCAAAAATTAGATCAACTCTCTTTAGCCTTACTGAGCCAAAATATTGGCATTCAGGATAAAGTGGGGATTTTTGCACAAAATATGCCAAATTGGACAATTGTTGATATTGCCACCTTGCAATTACGTGCAATTACGGTACCTATTTATGCAACAAATACGCCTAAGCAAGCAGAATATATTATCAATAATGCAGATGTAGAAATCTTGTTTGTGGGTGATCAACCTCAACTGGATGCGATTTTAAGTGTTGCGGAAAATTGTACGACATTAACAAAAATTGTGTTAATGAAAGAGGGATTACAATACCAAGCCAATGATTTAATTATAGAATGGAATGATTTTATTGCATTAGGTGAAAATGCCAATAAACAAGACTTTGAACAACGTATTGCAACTAAAAACTTAGACGATCTGTTTACCCTGATTTATACCTCTGGCACCACTGGTGAACCGAAAGGTGTAATGCTGACGCATTCAAATTTGGCTCATCAATTTCAAAGTCACGATCTTGCGTTACTTCCTATTGATCATAATGATGTTTCTTTGGCTTTCTTGCCATTCTCTCACGTTTATGAACGTGCTTGGTCGGCCTATATGCTACATAGAGGAGCCATCATTTGTTATTTAGAAGATACTAATGAAGTACGTTCTGCTTTAGCTGAAACACAGCCAACCTTAATGTGTGCGGTTCCTCGTTTATATGAAAAAATGTACTCAGCAATTTGGGATAAAGTAGATAAAGCACCAAAATACCGTAAAAAATTATTTAATTGGGCAATCAATATCGGAGAAAAAAGTTTACAACGTAAGCACCATTCTAAATGGTTAAAAGTACGTTATAAATTAGCCGATAAACTGGTATTATCTAAACTCAGATCGTTACTGGGTGGGCGAGTTCGTATGTTACCTTGTGGTGGTGCAAAATTAGAACCTTCCATTGCGGAATTTTTTCATTCTATTGGAATTAATATCATTACGGGTTATGGAATGACAGAAACGACTGCCACGATTTCTTGTTGGGAACAAAAAGGGTTTAAAAGTAACTCTATCGGTAAAGTAATGCCAAATGTAGAGATCAAAATTGGTGAGGAAAATGAAATTTTGGTACGAGGTGGTATTGTAATGAAAGGTTATTACAAGAAACCTGAAGAAACAGCAGCAAGTTTTACTGAAGATGGCTTCTTAAAAACAGGTGATGCAGGTGAAATTGATGAATACGGCAATTTATACATTACCGATCGCCTTAAAGAACTAATGAAAACTTCAAATGGTAAATATATTGCACCTCAATATATTGAAGGCAAAATTGGAAAAGATAAATTTATTGAGCAAATAGCCGTAGTTGCTGATGCTAAAAAATATGTATCCGCCTTAGTAGTACCAAGTTTTGAGGCATTAGAAGATTTAGCTGAACAGCTTAATATTAAATACCAAGATCGTTTAGAACTTATTAAAAACTCTGAAATTATTCAATTTTTTGAAACGCGTATTAATGAATTACAAAAAGAGTTAGCCCATTTTGAACAGGTCAAAAAATTCACCTTACTTTCAGAAGAGTTTAGTGCCAAAATGGAAGAAATTACGCCAACCTTAAAATTACGTCGTAAAGTGATTTTAGAGCGTTATAAACACCATATTGAAGAAATGTATAACGAATATTTTTCTCCTAATAAAAAAGAAGAAGCTAAAAATAGCGAAGAAAACTTACCAAAAGAGGATGATAAAAAATAGTGAGCGAACATATTTATGGCATTCATTCTGTTGAATCCTTTTTAAAAAATACCCCAGAGCGTTTAATTGAGGTCTTTGTTTTAAAAGGGCGTGAAGATAAACGCCTACAACCATTATTGCAACAATTAAATAATTACGGTATTTCGATTCAATGGTTAAATCGTAATACCTTAGACAAAAAAGCACAAGGCGAAGTACATCAAGGTATTATCGCTCGAGTCGTGCCAACAAAAGAACTTAATGAACAAGATTTAGCAAATTTATTAGAACAAAAAGCACCACCTTTTTTATTGGTGCTTGATGGTATCACAGACCCTCATAATCTTGGTGCGTGTTTACGAACAGCTGATGCCACTGGCGTTGATGCGGTGATTGTACCAAAAGACAAATCAGCACAGCTGACTTCTGTTGCTCGTAAAGTTGCTTGTGGGGCGGCAGAAACTGTTCCATTAATTCGAGTGACCAACTTGGCTCGTACACTCAGAGAGCTTAAAGAAAAGCATATTTGGGTCGTTGGCACAGCCGGTGAAGCCACTGAAAATCTTTATCAAGCCAAATTAACGGGTGCTGTTGCTTTAGTGATGGGTGCAGAAGGGGAAGGAATGCGCCGTTTAACTCGAGAACATTGCGATCAACTGATCAGCATTCCAATGGCGGGCTCAGTTTCTTCATTAAATGTGTCTGTTGCGACAGGGATTTGTCTTTTTGAAATTGTACGTCAAAATTTAACGTTAAAAAATTAAACTTCTCAAAAGTAAGCGGTAACTTACAGGCAAGAATTTGCAAAAAATTAAGAGTAAGTGACCGCTTAGCTATTATTTTTCATAAATTATCAAAATAATCTAAAAACGATCTTGCTCTTAACTCTTTTTTTGCGTAGAATTGGCGACCTATTTTAATGATTTAAAAATGTTAGTAGCAAGTTAATTAGAAACAGAATGCGAACGCATAATTTAGCGGAGTATATATGTACGCAGTTTTCCAAAGTGGCGGCAAACAACACCGAGTAAGCGAAGGTCAAGTAATTCGTTTAGAAAAACTTGAAGTTGCAACTGGTGAAACAGTTGAGTTTGACAAAGTGTTAATGGTCGTTAATGGTGAAGATATCCAAATTGGTGCACCAGTAGTTGCTGGTAGCAAAGTAGTAGCAGAAGTTGTTTCACACGGTCGTGGCGATAAAATTAAAATCGTTAAGTTCCGTCGTCGTAAACATAGCCGTAAACAACAAGGTCATCGTCAGTGGTTCACAGAAGTGAAAATCACTGGGATTACAGCATAATTTCAGAGGAGATCAAGTAGATGGCAACTAAAAAAGCAGGTGGTTCAACTCGTAACGGTCGTGATTCTGAATCTAAACGCCTTGGTGTTAAACGTTTCGGTGGTGAATCTGTATTAGCGGGAAGTATTATTGTTCGTCAACGTGGTACTAAATTCCACGCTGGAACAAACGTAGGTATGGGACGTGACCATACATTATTTGCAACAGCAGATGGTAAAGTTAAATTTGAAGTGAAAGGTGACAAAAATCGCAAATTTGTGAGCATTGACGCTGAGTAGTTTTCAAAGTAAAGAATAAATGACCCCGCACTTTATGCGGGGTTTTTTTATAGGATTTAAGAAAAGAGAGTATATGAAACAAAGACCCATAATTGGATTTTTATTGGCATTACTTGCTACCTCAATGTGGGGAGCTGTACCTATTGCGGTACAAAAAGTATTAGCTGTAATGACACCTACTACTATAGTTTGGTATCGTTTCTTAGTTGCAGGCTTAGGTTTATTTATTATATTGGGATTGACTAAAAAATTACCCAAATTAACAAGTTTATCTTTTAGGCAATATAAGTGGATTTTATTTGGTATTATTGGGCTTTCCGCCAATTTTTTCTTATTTAGTTCAGCATTACAATATATTTCCCCAACAACCACACAAGTTTTAAGTCAATTATCTCCCTTTATAATGATGATTGTTAGTGTATTACTTTTCCGAGAAAGTTTTGGTTTACACCAAAAAATTGGTTCAATATTATTAATTATTGGATTAATTACTTTTTTTCATCAACAGTTTGAAGAAATATTACAACTTGGCGACTATGCATTAGGCATATTATTTGGTGTGGGTGCATCTTCTATCTGGGTATTATATGCAATCTCACAAAAATTATTGTTAGCACGATTTAGTTCGCAACAAATTTTGTTCATCATTTATATGGGGTGTGCAATTGTCTTCAGTGGTTTTGCCACACCTAACCAATTTAGTGAGTTAAGTGGATTTACATTAGGTTGTTTTATTTTTTGTTGCTTAAATACCTTAATTGGTTATGGTGCTTATGCGGAAGCACTTAATAATTGGGATGCATCAAAAGTCAGTGCAATTACGGTACTCATTCCAATTTTTACAATGTTTTTTTCAAATATAGGTTATTATTCTTTTCCTGACATATTTGCCAATCCTGAAATGAGTTTTTTAAGTTATATCGGTGCATTTATTGTAGTTTCAGGTACAATTATCTCAGTACTTGGACATAAGTTAATCAAAAAGAATAGAATAAAATAATTTTAGGAGTAAAAATGAAATTTATTGATGAAGCTCTAGTAAGAATTGAAGCTGGAGATGGTGGAAATGGTTGTGTCAGTTTCCGCCGTGAAAAATACATCCCAAAAGGTGGTCCTGATGGTGGTGATGGTGGTGATGGTGGTGATGTTTACTTGATTGCAGATGATAATTTAAATACATTAGTTGATTACCGCTTTACTAAACGCTTTGCTGCAGAACGTGGTGAGAATGGACGTAGCTCAAATTGTACGGGGGCAAGAGGTAAAGATATTACATTACGTGTACCTGTTGGAACTCGTGCAATAGATAATGATACTAAAGAAGTGATTGGAGACTTAACCAAACACGGAATGAAATTATTGATTGCCAAAGGTGGTTTTCACGGTTTAGGTAATGCACGTTTTAAATCTTCGGTTAATCGTGCTCCTCGTCAAAAAACTAATGGTACAGAGGGTGAAAAACGAGATTTAATGCTCGAATTGATGTTACTTGCTGATGTTGGAATGTTAGGTTTACCCAATGCGGGCAAATCAACCTTTATTCGTGCCATTTCAGCAGCCAAACCTAAAGTAGCCGATTATCCATTTACAACACTTGTTCCAAGTTTAGGTGTGGCTCGTGTTAGCGGTGATCGTAGTTTTGTGGTTGCAGATATTCCTGGATTGATCGAAGGTGCTGCAGAAGGGTCAGGCTTAGGTATTCGTTTCTTAAAGCACTTAGAACGTTGTCGTATATTACTTCATTTAGTAGATATTGTGCCAATTGATGAAACAAATCCTGCAGATAATATTACCATTATTGAATCAGAACTTTTTCAATATAGTGAAAAAGTTGCAGATAAACCTCAATGGTTAGTGTTTAATAAATGTGATGTTATTGGCGAAGAAGACGCACAGCAAAGAGCGAAAGAGATTATTGAACAAATTGGTTGGGAAGGAGATTATTACATTATCTCTGCAGCAACAGGTCACAATGTATCTACATTAACCAACAGCATTATGGACTTTATTGAAGCTAATCCTCGAGAAGTTGAAGAAGAGGAAAAAGCCAAAGAGGAAGTGGAGTTCAAATGGGAAGAATACCATAACCAAGCCATTCAAAATCCAATTACTGAAGATGATTGGGATGACGATTGGACAGAAGAAGATGATGAAGGTGTAGAAATTATTTATAGACCTTAATATTCAAAATCCCTCTTAATGATTACCTTAAGAGGGATTTTGCAAATTTTAACGCACATCTAACCGCTTAGTTTGATATATCTATCTCTTTTTTATACTTTTCAACACGAGAAACCATTGTAACAGCAAAGATAATTAATGCTGCACCAATCCATAATTCTCCCGGTGGAAGATAGCCAAACACTAACCAACCAGCTAATACATTAAATGGCAGTTTTAAATGATCAAAAGGTTGTACAAAAGAAGCATCGGCAAGATTATAGGATTTCGCAATAGCAAATTGAGCCATTGCAGTTACAGCACCTAATAAAATCAAAATACCCCAAGTTGATAAATCACTCGGCATTAAAATATGAGAATAACCAAATAGGTAATTTACTGGTAGTAATAACACCAATAAATAAGCAACAATAGTAATAGGGTTATCATCTTTTGAGGTATATTTAGTAATAAGTGAAGCAAATGACCAGAATACTGCTGCTGCAATAGGTAAGAACGCATAAATATTAAAATCATCAGACCAAGGTGAAAGAATAATAAAGCCACCTAATAAACCAATTAACGTTGCAATATAGCGGATTTTACTTACATCTTCTTTTAGGAATAAACCAGAACCAATAGTAGTAAAAAGAGGTGAAAGCATTACTAACGCAATAGCTTGCCAAATTGGTACATAAGCCAGTCCATAAGTCCAAAGTTGCACCCCAAAGACAGAAAATGCTACTCGGACAAAATGCAATAGTCGGTGCTTGGAGTTTATGGCTTTTTTACTTCCTCTTATTCCCAGAAAAGGAATAATAAAAATAAAGGCTAACGCATATTGGAAAAACGCGATGGCAGAGGGATCAATAGTTGAGCTTAAATATTGCACACTGGTATTTGTGATAGCAAAAAGAAGACCCGCTAGAACCATAAATAGCCCGCCGAGTAAAGAATTACTGCTTTTCATAATTATTCCTTATATGAAGATATAAATTTTTTATGGTTTTTACCATAACCTAAAAATGTCAGTTTTTAATTTAATCGGTTTATGGGCTAGGGATAGCAGATACTATTCTTCTTCGCTTTTACCCATTGCTTTAAAAACAATTGATACAAAGTTAAGAAAAATAAAAATGCCCTGAAATCCTAAGATCTCAAGGCATTAGAAAGCATACAGAAAAACACTTGAGAGAACTCAAGTGTATTAATTTCTATTTGTTTTTCTTCTTCCATCCAGACTTTAACTGTCGGTATAAGAATTTCACTTATTCCTGCATCCGCTTTCGCTTCCGCTCGTGGACTATCACCACCGATCGGGAATTTCACCCTGCCCTGAAGATTAAATATATGCTAATTTTGGAAGTATTTTGTTAAAAAGTCAATAATTATTCTAGTTATATGGTTTTCAGATAAATTTTATTAGTTTTACTTATATCTACTATTTTGTTTCTTGAGTCCGAATAAAATACTATCAAAGTGGTATTAAGTTCAACAGTTTTGCTAGGCATTGATGTAACTTGTTTAGTTTTCAATAAGAAGTAAGTACAGAACATAAATTAGAAAGCCAGTTACTCCAAATAAAGTAATTTCTATTGGAACATACCCCTTGAAAATATATCCAACTAATGATGCTATTAACGAGCTACCTCCAGCTTTCAAAGCAAAGCGAGGATTGTTGGAGATTACATACCCTGTAACACGCAGCACTGTTGCTCCAGTAGTTATCAATAAGTATATGAAAAATATAAGTAAAATCACTTCCAATTTAAATCACCTCGCCCAGTAATAGTGACAAAAAACCACTACCCAAAGTGAGTTCAATTGAGTATGGAAGTTCAAATAAAAACACCAATAAAGCTGACACTATCATTCCTATCACCACTCTTGCCGTACGAAGAGGATTTTCATATGCAAAACGTTGTAATGCACGAAAAGGAAATGCAACTAGATCAAATAGCGCTCTTGTAACCATCATCATGATGAATATTATTAGTCCGCCCATGTTTAATATTCTTTTAAATTTAATTATTTACAACTTAGCAAGCTTAACACTAACTCTAACAACTCTAATAAAGCAACTTATTATGTCAATCTCTACTTGAGATATTATAGATACCATTAGAAATAATAGCTAAAATTTTCTTATGGTATCCACTCTGTCATTAAGATTTTTTCTTTAAATATTTTCTAAAATATAGCACATAGGACATCAAAAGAAGTAAAACCAAACCACACACAACAGATAGAGGTGTCATTTGCATTGAATGGGCTTGCATTCCTTGTTTTTCTAAACCTACGTGGAAAAAGTCAGCTAAATAATCTGTAATCCAGCCAAATACAAAGCTAAGTGAGATTAAGCAACTTAAATAAACAGCAAGGACTTTTTTACCTAACTCTTTTTTTACAATCGCCAGTGTCGCAATATTGGTTGCAGGACCCGCTAATAAGAACACTAAAATTGCGCCAGGAGAAACGCCTGCAAATAATAATCCAACAGCTAGCGGCGTACTGGATGTAGCACAGATATACATTGGCACACCTATTAGTGCCATAATAAGATAAGCATAAGAACTAGATCCCCAAGTTTCTAAAAATTCGGCTGGAATCCACGTGATAATTCCCGCAGAAATAATGAGTCCTACAAGTAACCAGAGTGCAGTATCATTGATTAAATCGATAAAACTAAACTGAAACCAGCGAGATACTTTGGATAAAAATGACGGTGAAACCGCTGATTGTTTATGTTCAGAAGAGCAACAACTTTTTTGCTGCTCTGCTTCTTGATGACTACAACAATCCGTTGTCTCGACTTTTTTATGACTACAGCAAGGAGACTCACTGTGTTGGTGTGAATCCTGATGCTCCTCCGCTACCCTTTTTTCTGTTTCAGACTCTTTCTTTTCTACAAACATAACCATCAAACCTGTTAAGATAGCTGTAGTTACCGTAGCAATAGGACGTATAACCGTCATCAAAGGTCCCAATAGAGCATAAGTAATTGCAATAGAGTCTAACCCTGTCTCTGGGCTTGCAATTAAAAAAGAAGTAGTTGAAGCTTTAGATGCTCCTGCTCGGCGTATACCAAGTGCAACAGGAATAACACTACAAGAACATAATGGTAGCGGTGCTCCAATTAACGCTCCTTTCACTACTGATCCCGTCGTTTTTTTACCTAAATGTTTATGTAAAAAATCAGAGGGAACCATTACTTTAATTAATCCTGAAAGTAAAAAACCCATCAATAACCACGGAGCAGATTCAAAAACTAACATAAAGAAATTTTGTATAAAATGTGTAAGAGTATTCATTCTCTTCCCCTTATTTGGATTGATGAATAGTGGCATAAATACATTCATTTGCATGACTTAGCATATTGTCTAACAACTCTGCAATATGACGATCAGCAAGTGAATAATAAACATATTTTGCATCTCGTCGCTTTTGAACAAGATGAGATTGATATAAAGTTTTCAAGCGTGCGGAAATGCTACCCACTTTTGCGTTTTCTAACTCAGCAAGTTCATTAACACAACGTTCTCCCTGTCTTAAATGGAGTAATAAATTAAGACGAGCAGGATCGCCTAAAGCATTAAACATCATTGCCGCTCGTTCGAGCGTGAGTGAGTCAGGCTGTTTTGTAATGTTACTTTTAGTCATATACTACCTAATTTTAAGCTAAATTATTCTATCAATCTAATGAATCATAGAATGACAGATTATAAAAGTCAAACTGTTTTTCAATCATTGTATAAATAAAATTTGCAAATTTTGGTCAATATCGTACCGCTCCATCATAAATAAAGCATAAAAAAACTCGTTAATTCTTTATTTCAAAGATCTAACGAGTTTTTATCTGTTCGTTGTTTTATCGTTATAACAGTAGGCTGGAATGAGAAAAATTAATAATTCAAATCCTCTTTATACAATTCATAATCCTCTTTTAACACCTCCACCAATTCAACAAAGTCATCAGGCAACGGAGCATGCCACTCCATTATTTCTTTTGTGATTGGGTGCTCTAGCCGAAGCATAGTAGCGTGAAGTGCTTGTCGATGAAAATTACGTAGCACATTCAAAAATTTTTCACTTGCCCCTTTAGGTGGACGTGGACGACCTCCATATACTTGATCACCCAGTAATGGATGAGCAATATGTGCCATATGCACACGAATTTGGTGAGTACGACCAGTTTCTAAACGTAAACGTAAACGTGTATGATTGCGGAATTTTTGCATAATCCGATAATGAGTAACAGCAGGTTTTCCCATTGGATGGACTGCCATTGCAATGCGTTTGGTTGGATGACGTGCCATTGGTTCGTCTACTTTTCCCCCTTGAGTCATTACTCCACTGGCAATTGCCTCATATTCACGTGTAATTCGACGTTTCTGTAATGCTGCGACTAAATGTGTTTGTGCAGGAATGGTTTTCGCAACCACCATTAACCCTGTTGTATCTTTATCTAAACGATGTACAATACCTGCACGAGGCACTTCAATAATGGCAGGATAATGATGTAATAACGCATTTAGAACTGTCCCATCTGGGTTACCTGCACCTGGGTGAACAACAAAACCTTTAGGTTTATTGATAACTAAAATATCATCATCTTCATAAACAATATCCAGTGCAATATTTTGTGCTTCAAAGCGTACTTCATCTTCGAGTTCCGCAAGAATTTCTATTTCCTCACCACCCAACACTTTTTCACGTGCTTTATTGACAACTTTACCGTTTACTTTCACACGATCATTATCAATCCACACTTTCAAACGAGAGCGTGAATAATCAGGAAAGCTTTGAGCAAGTGCTTGATCTAAGCGAGAACCGATAAGTTCTGCTGAAATTTCTGTTTTTAAGGTAATTTCTTGAGCCATTTAAGTATTAATTTCCAATTTATGGTTTTCTTATTCAGTGATGTTCTATAAAATAGGCTAATGAACTTAGCCAATAATAGCAAGTCTAATCGACATTATACATTAAAACTTTAGGTAAAATTTATTATGCATCAATTAAAATCATTTGTTTCTGTTATCTTAGCAGCCATTCTACTGACTGCTTGTTCTAGTTCCAAAAAGGATATTGAAACCCTTCCTTATCAAAATCTTTATAACAAAGCACAAACTTATGTGCAAGAAGAGGATTATAGCTCTGCCATTCGTTATTTAGAAGCCATCGATGGTCGTTTCAAACACAGCTCTCAAAGTGAGCAGATACAATTAAATTTAATGTACTCTTATTATAAAACAAGCGAATACTATAAGGTGATCGCTGTTGCAGAACGTTTTGTACGTAATAATCCACAAAGTGTAAATATGGATTATGTATATTATCTTGTTGGTTTATCGAATGTACGCTTAGGAGATAATTTTATTCAAGATTTCTTCAAAGTAAATCGAGCCTCTCGTGCAGTAAAAAATATTCGTAATGCCTATGGCAACTTTAAAGTTATTTCAGATAACTTCCCTCAAAGTAAATATGTAGCAAAATCAAGACAGTGGATGCTATATTTAAAAAATCGCTTAGCAGAACATGAATTTGAAATTGTAAAATATTATGACCAAAGAGATGCTTACGTTGCAATCGTTAATAGAGTTGAAGAAATGATTCGCTATTATCCAAATTGCAAAGCAACGTCAGAAGCGTTACCTTATTTACAAAAAGCCTTTGAAAAAATGGGAATTCACGATTCAGCTCAAAAAACCGCAGACTTGATCAGAGCAACCCAGCAACAAAAATTTGATAATGTTAAAAAACCAGAATATGGTGAGCAATTTTAAGCGGTAAGATCATTACATTTTTTTACAAAAATTTTTCCCCTTCTCCCCTTCCCTTTTATATAGGGAAGGGATTTATTTTTTAGGAATAAATAGAATAATGCGAATTTTAGGAATTGAAACGTCTTGTGATGAAACGGGCATCGCAATTTATGATGAACACAACGGCTTAATTGCTAATCAACTTTATAGCCAAATTGAGATGCACGCAGATTATGGTGGTGTTGTACCTGAGCTTGCTTCTCGAGATCATATTCGTAAAACACTTCCCTTAATTCAAGCCGCTCTTAATGAAGCACATCTGACGGCAAAAGATATTGATGGTATTGCTTATACCGCAGGGCCAGGATTAGTGGGTGCATTGCTAGTAGGTTCAACTATTGCTCGTTCTCTCGCTTATGCATGGAATATCCCTGCTCTAGGTGTACACCATATGGAAGGGCATTTACTTGCACCAATGCTAGAAGAAACTCCTCCTGAATTTCCATTTATTGCGCTCTTGGTCTCTGGTGGACATACTCAACTGATCAAGGTTGAGAATGTGGGAAGTTATGAGTTACTTGGAGAATCTATTGATGATGCTGCGGGTGAAGCCTTTGACAAAACAGGAAAATTATTAGGGTTAGACTACCCTGCTGGTGTGGCATTATCCAAATTAGCTGAACAAGGTAATCCTGAACGCTTTAAATTTCCTCGCCCAATGACCGACAGACCAGGATTAGATTTTAGTTTTTCAGGCTTAAAAACAGCTACGGCTAATGAAATCAATAAACAAATAGCTCAACAAGACACATTAGATAAACAAACTCGTTGTGATATTGCTTATGCGTTTCAAGATGCTGTTGTCGATACTTTAATGATAAAGTGTCGTCGAGCATTAAAACAAACTGGTTATAAACGTTTGGTGGTTGCTGGTGGAGTGAGTGCAAATAAGCAACTTCGTCATAACCTTGCAGAATTGATGAAAAAACAAAGAGGTGACGTTTTTTATCCTCGTCCTGCTTTTTGTACCGATAATGGAGCAATGATTGCTTATGCGGGATTTTTACGTCTTAAAAATGGAGAACAAAGCGATTTAAGCATTACGGTTAAACCACGCTGGGCAATGATGGAATTAAATAAAATATAAAGCATTTCCTTTATCTCAAAGAAATACATAAAAACAAAAAACCGCTTAACTCTTGCTAAGCGGTTTTATTTAATCGTTAAAGATTATGATTTTACTCTGCAACAACCACGATAGTGACTTGTGAAGCAACTTCTGCGTGAAGTTGAACTTTAACAGTGTATTCGCCTAAAGCACGAAGAGGACCTGCGCCTAAACGCACTTCACTTTTCGCTAATTCAACACCTGCTTTAGATACTGCATCTGCAATATCACGAGCACCGATTGAACCGAATAAACGACCATCTTCACCAGCGTTAGATGCAATTGTAATTGCTTCTAATGCATTCATTTGATCTGCTCGAGCTTGTGCTGCTGCTAATACTGCAGCTGCTTTAGCTTCTAATTCTGCACGACGAGCTTCAAAATATTCAATGTTTGCTTTGGTTGCCATAACTGCTTTACCTTGAGGGATTAAGTAGTTACGAGCAAAACCTGATTTAACATTTACTTGATCGCCCACGCCACCGAGGTGAGCAATTTTGTCTAATAAAATAACTTGCATTTACTGATTCCTCTTCTTACTGATGATTGTCAGTGTATGGTAACAACGCAAGGTAACGTGCGCGTTTGATTGCACGTGCTAGTTGACGTTGATACTTCGCACGAGTACCAGTGATGCGGCTTGGTACAATTTTGCCGCTTTCTGAAATGTAGTTCTTTAATGTAGCGATATCTTTGTAATCGATTTCAACAACATTTTCCGCTGTAAAACGGCAGAACTTACGACGACGGAAATAACGTGCCATTTTGGCTTCTCCTAATCTATAAATTCAATTTGCTCGGTATGTAAAACTAACTGGTTTAAACCGTTATAGTCTTTGTGAGTATGGACAAAACCTTTAATTCTCACTTTACAACCGACCGTAATATGTTTTGTTTGTGTACTAAATTGTTCGCCAGCTAATACCACCTTTATTTTACACCACACTTGGCGTTGTAAATTAACTTCTGTTCGATTAGAACGATGTTCTAAATAAAAACTGTAAGTCGGAATTTTTGCTGGACTTAAGTTTTGTTTCACTGCTGTAGCAACATTGCCAGTGAGCACTAAACAATTCTCAATAAACAACTTACTCGCCTGCACCTTCTTCTGCTTTAGCATCAGGAGCCTTACGCTCATCTTTCGCTTTAGCCATTGGAGATACTTCTGTTACGGCGTGCTTAGTACGAATGACAACGTTACGAAGAACGGCATCATTAAAACGGAAGTTTGTTTCTAGCTCGTCGATTACTGTTTGAGGCGCTTCTACATTCATTAACACGTAGTGTGCTTTGTGTAGTTTATTAATCGGGTACGCTAATTGACGACGACCCCAATCTTCTAAGCGATGAACTTGACCATTTGCTTCTTTAATAGAAGTAGTATAACGTTCGATCATACCTGGTACTTGTTCGCTTTGGTCCGGATGAACCATAAAAACGATTTCGTAGTGACGCATATTGATCCTTACGGGTTAATCAGCCTTCGAGATAGCCCAGTCACAACGCTTTCGAAAGCAAGGATAAAAAAATAAAAGTGTGACTGAAGGCGATATTATACGGATTATTTCTTTTTTCACAAGTAAAAAATTTGCAAATTTAACTCACTAACTGACCGCTTGTTTGTTTTGATTTTGGGTATCTCACTGGGAAAATATAACTTATCAATACCATTAAAAAGACCAGTAAAATCAATATATCACCAAATAAAACCGCCAAAGATATACGGCTTTGCGTTTCATTTGGTTCAATAAGATTAATCTTTAATGTACCCTTTGCCGTTGAAGAAACACTACTCACAACCCCTGAAATAGTACCTTTGGCAGATTGTGCTTTTTGAATATTTTCAAAAACACTGTTGTAAAAATTATGTGGTACGATTTTATCTAAAATATCCACCTTTTGAATAATCACACCACCACGATTTTTATGTAAATTTTCAATATTATCCACTCTTTGTTTATTAGAAATATTCGACTCAGCCCAGTTTCTTACTCTTGAAATTAAACGTGCCGCACTCTCTTTCATTATTAAAAATCGCTCACTCTGTAGCTGTTTTTTAAATTCTGCAACAGGCAACTTTTTATCTTTATATTGTTGATAGAGCCCTGCAAAAAAGAGATTTTGTGGAGTGGCGTAAATTTCAGTTAATTCTCGGTATAACCTATCACAAGAAATAGATACTGACTCTTGGCACGCTTTATCAAGTAATGACACAAACTCATTTGCATTTAAAATTTTCACCACTAGTGGTGAACCTGTGTAATTTAAAAGTATCGCCCGATCTTCTTCTCTATTCTTTTTCTGCTTTTCTATATCATTAACGGCAGCTTCTCTACTTGCCAAATAAATACTACGTAAAAAATGACGTCGCTGATCTGTTTTGAAAAAATATTCTTTTGCTAAGGTATTCAACACTTCAGATTCTTTTGGTAATTGTAAGCGCTCATTTGCAAGTAAACGAATAACATCATCATTTACTCTATCTCTACCATACTCACCGACTTTTTCTAACTCCACATCTAAGTTATCCACATCTTTAAATTGAATAATGTTTCCCATTTGAACTGGCTCTTTTAATAATTCTTCAGGTTGAGTAATTGTTTTATGATTAAACTTAAGAAAATGATGATCGACATAAGCGATATTTTCAGATAACGAAGAGGTGTGAACATTTAAAGCGATGGCAAAAATGATCGCAATCACACTATATAAAACCAAACGAACTTTGGGACGTGGTGTATGATCTTGATAGATTTCATCAATAGAAACCTTATCTGCTAATGTCACAGCAGTGTAGCGTTTCTTTTGCTCATTAAATATAACTTCTGCCTCTACGGTTTCACCAAATATTTCAGATAGTTCATCAGACTCATCATCCTTTTTGGCTGCTAATTTTTCTTTAATAATAGTAATGGGATAATTTATTCCTACAAAAAAGCCAAAAATAAAAATACCTGCATTTGCAAGACTTCGAGCAGGTAATGAAATAAATTTCCCACGTATTCTTTTTACTTCTCGTACTGATGATAGTTTAATTTTTTGCTGCATTACTTTAAAAAGCATTAATAGTGTTGCAATGCCACTTAACGACATAAAAAGAGCAAACCATAATGGAGCTTCCATAAAAGTCGCCACAAAACAAAAGATCAATGCTAATAGAAAGTAGCTTGCTCCCCAACCATAAAAGACTTCGCTATGTCTATAACGATATTCTGTTTTGCTTTCATTACGACTACCTTGTATTTTGGCTTCAGGATGAGAATCCCACAAGGTCATATTGGGTTCTAAAAAGCTTTCCTCATTAACAGAAATTGCCATTGCACTTAGTGAAAAACCGATCTTAGTTACAACAAATTCGATAGTATTTTCATCTTCTAAAAGCTCTTCCAAAGGATAAGGAAAAGCAATAGTTAAATCATCTGCTTTTAAGGTTATATAGGGAACACCTCGAATTTTTAATACACTGAACGCTACTTTTGCATTATCAAGCTGATAAACGTTATCGGAAACTAAGGATAACTTGTTGATATTCAAATGAGGGGCAAGGTATTTTTTCTCTTGATCACTGAGCGTACGGATAGGATTACTCAGATTTTTTAATCTGTTACGACTTTTTAAATTTTCCAAGAAATAATACAAAATCACCGAAAGGGCAATAAAGCAGATAACTATGGCAATAACAGCTTGGATTTCATACATTTTTATTTATCCTTTTTTCTCTTACTTTTATTGTGAGTACCTTCATATCTTGGTTTCTGGTTTAGAATCCCATAAGGTCATATTAGGTTTTAATAAACAATGACCATTAACAGTAATGACAATGGCATAAAGTACAAATCCCAAACGAGCCACTATATATTCAAAAGTATTTCCCTCTTTTAAGATAATATCCTCTATAGAAGCAGGAAACATAACATTTAATCCATTAATTGTTCTTGCTTTTACTTCTGAGGAACTAAATATAGTCAAAATCACTTCATCTTCATTAAGCTGATAAACCTTATCTGAAACTAGGAATAAACTATAACCTTTTAACTGTGGTGTAATATGTTTCTTCTCTTGTTCATTAAGAGTACGAACAGGGTTACTAAGACTTTTTAATTTGTTTTTATATTTTATATTTTATATTTTATATTTTATATTTTATAAAATAACTTAATAACATCGCAATTAAAATACCACAAACTATTATTGCAATCATATCTTGAATTCCAAACATATTTACTCCTTCGCTCATTTTAAGCGGTAACATTGTAATCAAAATTTGCAAATTTATTCCACTAAGTGACCGCTTAAACTAACCTCATCTTTAAATATAACTATATCAGAATTAAAAAATTACCACAAAAATGTATTTCAAATTAATTTACCATTTTTAAAATCTAAAATTTTGCAAAAAATTTAGTATATCTGACCGCTTGTCGAGTATAATCTAGTAATCAAATACATTAGGACAAATATGAATTTTAATCGCCAACATTATTTAGAAAATATCCAAAAACTATTTAAACTATCCACCCCTATTTTTATCGCCCAGCTTTCAATGTCTGGAATGGGATTGTCTGATATTATTATGGCAGGATTAGTGAGTGATAATGATGTTTCCGCACTGGCGGTGAGTAACTCCATCTACTTCCCTCTTTTTCTTTTTGTGATTGGCGTAATTTATGCAATCACACCTATTGTTTCATATCTGAACGGCTCAGGACAACGTGAACTCATCGCACATCAAGTTCGTCAAGGTCATTGGATTGTGTTTACATTAAGTATCCCTCTAATCATAATTTTTACCAATAGCCATTGGATTTTAGATTTTATGGAAGCACCTGCTGAATTTTCACTTAAATCCCAGCAATATTTAACTATAATGGCGATGGGAATTATTCCTGCATTGTTGATGGTAAATTTACGTTGTTTAAATGATGGGTTATCCACCACCAAACCAGCAATGTTTATTACGTTCATTGGACTACTACTAAATATTGTTCTAAATTATATTTTTATTTTTGGTAAATTTGGTTTACCTGAATTAGGTGCCGTAGGTTGTGGTGTCGCAACGGCAATTATAAACTGGTCAATGTTTTTAATGCTACTATCTTATTGTAAAACGACAACAACTCAAAAAGATATTGAGCTTTTCAATCCTGTATTTGAACGCCCCAAAAAAGAAACTTTGTGTAAAATTACTCGGTTAGGCTTACCTATTGGTTTTGCAACATTTATCGAAGTAATGCTTTTCTCAATCTCAGCTCTTTTACTTTCTCCACTAGGCTCTCAAGTTGTTGCAAGCCATCAGGTTGCTATGCAAACAAGTTCATTTCTATTTATGATTCCCCTTTCTTTGGGAATTGGCATAAGCATTATGATTGGTCAAGCATTAGGACAAAAAAACGTTAAAGAAGCAAAATATTTAAGTTATTATGCCATCGGTACAGTGCTATTTTTTGCGATTATTACAGCGATTGTTCTTATCTTGTTTAGACATTTTATTCCACATATTTTTACACAAAATGAAGTGTCCATTACGATAGCATCATCATTATTAATTTTTGTAGCGATTTTTCAATTACCTGATGCAGTACAAGCAGTATGTAATGGTATTTTAAGAGGCTATAAATACACTAAACCTATTACTTTTATAACAATGTTTTGTTACTGGGGGATAGGCATACCCTTTGGGTATATTCTCTCTCGTACAGATTGGATTGTTGAACCAATGGCAGCAAAAGGCTTTTGGTTTATATTTTGTATTTCTCTTGTAGTGGTTGCTATATTGCTTTTTTATCAAGTATATAAAATTCACCAAATCCCTGAAAATGAATTGATTGAAAGACTAGAAAAAATTAAATAATGACATAATTTCAAGTACCGTATTAATAAAAAACATTATTAAGTGGCTACATTTGGTAAATTTTTATCAGAACCCTACCGCTATAAAAAAGAGCAAACTTAAGTTGCTCTTTTTTTGACTACAGCTTATTTTTAAGCGGTCTTTTTCTTACGACTTTTTGCAATTTTCTTTGTTTTTTTCTTCTTCGTTTTTACCGTTGAAGTTTCTTTGAAAACAGCTTTTTTAGTTTTACTTTTTGGTTTCTTCTTGGTCGGCTTTTTAGCTTTGCCATCCCCCAATGAACGACCTTTTGAATCAAGTAGGACAAAATCAATTTTTTTATCATCCAAATTTACACCAGCGACCTTGATTTTCACTTGATCCCCTAAACGATAAATAATTCCGCTTCCGCCAACTAGACGCTGACGATCAGCATCATAACGGTAATAATCATTATCTAAGGTGGAAATATGTACTAAACCATCGATCATCAATTCGGTAATTTTTACGAATAACCCAAAACCAGTTACGCTAGTAATCACGCCTTCAAACTCTTCACCGATGTGATCCTGCATATATTCGCATTTCAGCCAATCCGCCACTTCACGGGTTGCATCATCAGCACGACGTTCCGTTGCTGAACATTTTTCGCCGAATTGATCGATATCATCAATTTTATAATGATAACCGCCACCGTCAGTATAATAACGTTTATTACCTTTCTCTTTTTCCACCAAATATTTAATCGCACGGTGTAATAATAAGTCAGGGTAACGACGAATTGGCGAAGTAAAGTGAGCGTATTCCGTTAAGGCTAATCCAAAATGCCCCACGTTATCCGCAGAATAAACCGCTTGTTTTAAAGAACGTAACAGCATTGTTTGAATTAACTCAGCATCAGGACGTTTACGCACTTTTTCCAATAATTTGGCATAATGTTTTGGTGTTGGCTTTAAACCCCCATCTAATAATAACCCGTGTTCTTTTAAGAAAGTTCTAAAACTTGTCAGTTTTTCTTCACTTGGCAACGCGTGAACACGGTATAACGACGGTTCATTGGCTTTTTCGATAAATTTTGCCGACGCAACATTGGCTAAAATCATACACTCTTCGATAATTTTATGGGCGTCATTGCGAATTAACGGTTCAATACGTTCAATACGCCCTTCTGGGTTAAAAATAAATTGACTTTCTATGGTATCAAACTCTATTGCACCACGATTTTGACGTGCTTTTGTTAGCACTTTGAACATATTATTTAATTCTTCTAAATGTGGCACTAGCGGTGCGTAGCGTTCACGTAAGTCTTCGTCGCCTTGTAGCATTTTCCATACTTTGGTATAGGTTAAACGTGCGTGAGAATTCATTACGGCTTCATAAAACTCATAACCCGTTAATTTCCCTTTTTCTGATACCGTCATTTCCGCCACTAAACAGAGACGATCTACCTGTGGATTTAATGAACAAAGTCCATTTGAAAGCACTTCTGGCAACATTGGCACAACACGATTTGGGAAGTAAACCGAGTTACCACGCTGAATTGCCTCTAAATCAAGAGCAGTTTTAGGACGAACATAATAACTTACGTCGGCAATCGCCACCCACAAACGCCAGCCGCTGCCTTCTTTTTGACAGAATACCGCATCATCAAAATCTCTGGCACTTTCGCCATCAATAGTAACCAGTGGTAATTCTCGCAAATCAACACGCCCTAATTTTGCTTCTTCTGGCACGTCTTCTTTGAGTTTTTCGACCTGTTTTTCAACTTCTTTTGACCATTCATAAGGAATATCGTGATTTCGCAAGGCGATCTCAATTTCCATTCCCGGTGCTAGGTTTTCGCCTAAAATTTCAGTAATCACACCGATTGGGCGTTTAAAACTGGCAGTGCGTTCTTTTAATTCCACCACCACAATCTGCCCCATTCTCGCCCCTAAGCGGTGTTCATCTGGGATTAAAATATCTTGGGTAATACGGCTATCATCAGGTACGACAAAGCCCACACCTGATTCTAGGAAAAAGCGTCCTACAAGCTGTTTCTTACGTGCTTCAATCACTCGCACAATACGAATTTCTTTACGCCCACGACGATCTCTGCCATTCGGTTGAGCTAATACATAATCACCGTGCAGCACTCGGCTCATTTGTCCATTTGGAATAAACCAGTCATCGTCTTCGCCTTCTACGTTTAAAAAACCGTAGCCATCTCGATGTCCAACTACCGTACCTTTGAGTAAATCCATTTTTTCAGGTAACGCATAACGCTTACGTTTGGTAAAAATCAGTTGCCCTGAATTTTCCATTGCTCGTAAGCGACGACGCACACCTTCCGTTCGTTCTTCATCATCGATATTAAAAGCATTAAGCAATTCTTCACGGCTCATTGGAGCATCGTATTGACGAATGGTGTCTAAAATAAATTCTCGGCTGGGTACGGGATTATCGTATTTTTCAGATTCTTGTTGATAATTTGGGTCTTGCATAGGTGTTCCTTTTAGTAATAGTAAACATATTTTGTTTACAAATAACTTAAAATAAATAATAAAAATTTACTATACATAGGAATTTTAAGTTACTCATAGCAACATATGAATAATTGAAATATTATTGATTATTGTAGATATAAAATGATACAGCGATGATCAAAAATATGATTGATCTGCCTATTTAAAATTGGAAGTGTTATCTTGCTGTTTACCACTATCTGCATAAACTTCTGGTTACTATATACCAAATTGTAATAATAATAAAAGATTATTTACAAATTTTCACAATAATGTTACCGCTTAAAATTTATTTACTTTGTGCTATTTCTACTCAAACAGTTTATTTTTTTGTGAACAACCTCACAATTCCAACTTTTTCATTACATTTTTTTTACAAAAGAATCTACAATAACCACCGTTTATTTAGTCCTTAATTTTTAATGGAGTAGCTTATGGCTCTTTTCTTTAGTATTTTTCCGATCGTATTGTTAATTTATCTTATGGTAAAACGCAATGCTCTACCTTCATATGTGGCACTTCCTTGGATTGCTGCTGTTGTGTTGATAATTCAACTTATTTTCTTTGAAACAGATATTACAACAATTAGTGCAAATATTGTTTCAGCACTTATTTCTGTTCAAACACCAATTACCGTTATTTTTGGAGCAATCTTATTTAACCGTTTCTCTGAAAAATCAGGTGTAACCAATACATTACGTAAATGGCTAGGTAATATTAGCCCAAATCCAGTTGCTCAACTTATGATTATCGGTTGGGCATTTGCCTTTATGATTGAAGGAGCAAGTGGATTTGGTACACCTGCAGCGATTGCAGCACCTATCTTAGTAGGTTTAGGTTTCCCTCCATTACGTGTAGCAATGCTTGCATTAGTGATGAACTCTGTACCTGTATCATTTGGTGCAGTAGGTACACCAACTTGGTTTGGTTTTGGCCCAATGAATTTAAGTGATACTCAAATCTTAGAAATTGGTTCAATGACGTCTATTGTTCACGCAATCGCAGCGATGGTTATCCCAATTATGGCATTGCGTATGATTGTTAGCTGGCAAGAAATCCGTAAAAATATTGCATTTGTCTATATCAGTATTTTTGCTTGTGTCGTCCCTTACTTCTTAATTGCTCAAGTAAACTATGAGTTCCCATCATTAGTCGGTGGTGCAATTGGTTTATTAGTTTCTGTATTCGTGGCACACAAAGGGTTCGGACTTGAAAAAGTAGAAGATAATTTAGATGATAAAGCGGTAACCAGAGCAGAAGTAATGAAAGCGTTACTACCAACTGGAATGTTGATTTTCATCTTAATTATTACTCGTATCAAACAGTTACCATTCAAAGGAATGCTAACAAGCTCTACGGAATGGTTTAGTGTACAATTAGGCTCATTAGGTCACTTTGAAGTTAGCCAAAGTTTAATTCTTAGCTTAAAAAATATCTTTGGATCTTCAATTAGTGCAGGTTACAAAGCACTTTATGTTCCATCATTTATTCCATTTATTATTACTGTATTACTAGTTGCACCACTGTTTGCAATGTCTTTCAGCAAAACTAAAACAGTGTTTGTTGATAGCTTCAAACAAACTCGCAACCCATTCTTAGCCCTAGTGGGTGCATTAATTATGGTTAAATTAATGCTTGTTGGTGGCGATGGTTCAATGGTAAAAATTATCGGTAAAAGCTTTGCTGCGGCAACGGGTGAATACTGGACATTATTCGCATCATATTTAGGTGCTGTGGGTGCATTCTTCTCAGGCTCTAATACCGTATCTAACTTAACTTTCGGTAGCGTACAATTATCAACTGCTGAAATTACTGGATTATCTGCAACCTTAGTGCTTGCATTACAATCAGTTGGTGGTGCAATGGGTAATATGGTTTGTATTAACAACATCATCGCTGTAAGTTCAGTATTGAATATTGATAAACAAGAAGGTGTGATTATCAAGAAAACCATCGTTCCAATGGTTGTTTATGGTATTATCGCCGCATTATGTGCTTCGTTTGTTATTCCGCTGTTCTTTAACGTATAAATAGCTCTTTAACATATAAACAAGCGGTTAGATTTACATAAAAATTTACAAATTTTATTTACTAAAACAAAAGGTTTGCTTACAAATTGTAAGCAACCTTCATTTATAAGAGAGAAAATATTATGAGCTTTCAAATGAATCCAGATTATCCAAGTATCGAACACCTTCGTGTTAAATCAAAAAAACGTATGCCAAAATTTGCCTACGAATATTTAACAGAAGGTTGTAACGAAGATCTAAATGTATATAAAAATACCAAAGAAATTCGTGATATCGAGTTAATGCCAACTTACTTAACTGATTTAAAAGAAGTATCTTTGAAAAAAGAGCTTTTTGGTCAAACTTATGATGTGCCATTTGGTATTACTGCTGTTGGTTTACAATCTTTAATGTGGCCAAACACAGCACAAATTCTTGCGAAAACTTCTGTTGATTTTAATATTCCATTTATGCTTTCAACAGTAACCACAATGTCTATTGAAGAATGTGCTGAAATTACAAATGGTAACTTCTGGTTCCAACTTTATTATCCAAAAAACAAAGAATATCGTGAAGATATTTTAAAACGTGCTTGGGATAACGGCTGTCGTGTACTTTGCTTATTATCAGATGTACCAACATTCGGCTATCGTCCAAAAGACATTTACAATGGTTTCGGTATGCCACCAAAAATGATGCTACGTAATATCATTAATGCGGCATTACACCCAACTTGGGCGTTAGAATCATTAAGAGTAAATGGCATTGAAAATCGTGGAATGCCAAGTTTCAAAACTCTCGAAAAATATATGCCAAGTGGTATGGATTTAGGCCAATTAGGTATTTTTATGGACGATTTCTTTGATGGTAAATTAACGGTTGAACGTATTAAAGATATCCAAAAAATCTGGCCAGGTAAAATCGTGATTAAAGGTGTTGCAAGTATTGAAGATGTACAAACCTGTGTAGATTTAGGCTTAGACGGTGTAATCGTGTCTAATCACGGTGGTCGCCAACTAGATGCAGGTCCAAGTTCAATCTCAACCTTAGGTCCTATCGTTGAGAAATTCAAAGGTAAAATTACCATTATGATGGACGGCGGTATGCGTAATGGCCCAGATATGGCTCGTGTTCTTGCAAGTGGTGCAGATTTCTGTTTCTTAGGTCGTCCATTTATGTATGGAACAGGTGCATTAGGTACAAAAGGTGGTGATCAAGCGGCTTGGATCTTAAAACGTGAATTCCAACAAGTAATGGAACAGCTAAACTGTGAAAAAGTAGAAGATTTACCAAATTTCTTATTGAAATAATCACTTACCTACATAAAATAATGGTCAAGATAATCTATTTTGGCCATTATTTTTTATCCTCAATACTAACTTAAATTGAAGCGGTCACATTCCACACTTTTTTTGCAAAATATACTAATAACAAATCACTTAGATACTATTACTAAATAACATTGATCCCTCGTTTTTTCCCTTTTCTAAGTGAGGGATCACTTGAGGGATCATTAAAGGCAGATTGTAATGAAATTTAATGAAACGCTATAAAACTCTATGAAATGCACAAAGCCTTGTTATAACTGGCTTTGTGATACTTTATGAAACGTTGGCGAACGTTAAAAAATGATATTCTGGTGGAGCTGGGGGGAGTTGAACCCTAGTCTAACGTGTAACTAACACGTTGATTTATATTAGCTTTCAAACTTTCCAGCTTCACCACGTGACAAATGCGGATTATTTGCTTCACAATCTTCAATGTAATTTAACACTTAAACTAGCGCTGAAAGTTGATTAGGACTAAATCGCCAGCCCTCGTCACTTCCAAAAATTACATTGAAACACCATTCAGAACAAAAGTACTTTTCTCGTTCATCTTTAATTCCAAGACAAACTCCTATTGCTCCTAGTAAGTCATATTTTTTACCTTTCGTTTGTTGGAAGTAACTTATGACTTGTTGTTCTGTAACGTTTTCTAACTGTACTAAATCCCAATTTTCAGAATTGATATTAATATTTTTACGTCGCACACCGTTGTCACGGGGACTAGACGAATAACATTCGTAAACAGTTTCATTTTCATAATGTGAACCGCCTGTAAACTCGGTTTTTTTAACAACAAGTTCGCAGTGCGAGTATTTGCCTTTCGTAAAAAGTCGAACAATGCGATCGATAAGGTTTCCTTTACCCTTGTAGAATGCGATATAGATTTTATTCATCGTCCACCTCTTCATAAATTTCGCACCACCCACTACTAAAGTCATACTCGAGCGGATTTTCTGATTGCAACATTAGCATTTTATGTCGCTCTCCATTTTTGAAGTTTGCAATTTCCGTCAAGAGACGAGCATTAATTACATTAGATAGTAGTTCTTCCGTCATTATCACAAAAGAGCCGTCCATCGTTTTCCACTGTAGATTTTCAGGAAGTGCGGGCAACTGTTTTAATGTCATTAATCGTAGATGTGAGATTTCATCAGAATGAAACCATTTATCACCGACTTTAACACCAGATTGACTTAACTTGTCTCTGTGTTTTTTAATATTCTCCCACGCTTGTTTTTGCTCTTTCTTAAGTTTTTTTGCTTTTGCTTCTTGATTTAAAATCCACTTGTTATCAATTAACTCGTGATACTCCGATGGTCTTTTAGGAATTAAAATCGGATAACCGTTTTCATCTGATGAGATAAAACCATCACTATTAATTAAAGCTACATAATCTGCTTCACTTATAATTTTCATTCCTTTAAAAAAAACCTCATCTCCATAATTTGAAGACATTGAAAGTGGGTAAAATAATCTCTTTACACTGTCAAAATAATACTGTTCTGTTTGTTTTTCTTTTGTCATAATGCTTCCTTATTTTCCTATTGCTATCCAATTTATATATGCGGGTGTTCCACCGCTTCCTTCGTAGTCACTGTGCATTTGAAAAGTAAAATTTTCATTAGTTATATTTTGTATTGTCGTACCTGCTGACATATTCCCCCACCAAGAACCGTTTGGAAATTGTGCTGATGAAGTAACAGAGAACACACTTCTAAAAGGAATTGGAAATTGCACCGTTTCACTAGTGTGTTCTTTATTATTTAAAGCCTTACCCCATTGCATAATTAAGCCGTTTTCGAGTTTGCACCAACCGTTATTTTGTAATGATTTTTTAGACGAATCATCGCCTAAAATTAAGTCCCACGGTTTCCAACCTCCACTTGCATTATTGTTTCTTGAATATATCCTTCCGCTTGAATAAGTTCTGTATTCTTGTCTAAAACCGTAAGCCGATGGCATTACGAAAAGAGTCCCAGCCTGCTGTTCAGGATAGTTTCCACTGCTAGTAGCACGAGAGTCTGCTCTTTGTGCATATATCCCCGCTACTTTAATATTGTCTAAGTTTTCAGTTGTGATATATTTAATATTGAAATCATTTTCTGTTAGCAATTTATGATTGAACAAGTAAGCACCTTGATCATCAATAATTCTAAACCACTCTTTCCCTCCCTCTTCTGGTTCACGAATATAAAAGTGCTCACCCTCGCAACCAATACTTACATCAACGGCATTATCAGAATTATGATTAAAATTAATTGTTGGGTTTGCTTTTGATATTGTTAAATCACCTGTTATTGTGCCGCCTGATGCTTTAATTTTCTCTGTTATAGTCAAGCCATCTTGATCAAAATAACCTAAATATTTTTTGTTTTTCTCATCAACAAAATACATATTTCCATTTTGATGAATCCCCAATCCTACCTTTCCATTACTGATGAGAGATGTCGGCGCAGATAGATTGATTGATACACCCCAGCCTGCAAATTTGCTGTTTTTTATGTTTCCCTCTATGTCGACTCCGTTTTTAGCCCAGATATTTTTACCCAGTGCAACTCTTGGCGAACCGTCGTGACATAGGATGATCTGATGTCCTATTGCCATTTCTGTTGAACTATATTTATATGCCAACCCATATAAGTTACCGAAGTTAGAGCCGTCACCAGAGACCGTATAATCTATTCCCATTGACCAGATTTGGTCTATTTTGGTGGGGTCATAAGAACCGCACAACGATTTGTTTTTAGGAACTGAAATAAGGTTTCCATAAAATGTGTCGCCGTTTTTCGACACTTTGCTATCAGCTAATTCTTTTGCTTCCACTGCTTCACTATTAGCCGTTTTAACTGCTTTTGAAGTTGCAACTGTGTCTTCACTATCTGAAGTAACAGAACTTGATTTATGAGAGTTATCAATCTTTGTATCTACAGTTTCTTGTGCAGTAATTGCTTTGTTATAAGCAATATGTGCTTTGTCATCAATCTCATTCAAAACAGCATTAAATTGCTCAACAGTCGGCGGTTCATCACCAATAAAATCCCATCCAGCTTTATACTGCTCATCTGTAAGCGTTTGAATATCGCTATCCTCAGCCCATTTTCTTTCAAATTTATTTTCTTCACTCATAATCGATTATCCTTTTAAGATTCATTAATAGTTAAATTAACACCAACACCAGCTGCTACTGGAATCCATCGTTCTATTTTATTTAGCAGTAATTTATTTCTGCTGTCTTTTAATGTTATTGAAATATCAATATTCGCATTTTCTGTCGTTCTCGCACTGAAATTACGAAGATTAAAAATATGGTTCATTGCTTTATGAATGTCAGGTATTGTTCCTGAGCCAGTAATTACAGCAATTCTCCAATATAAAACTCGTCTGTAATTATCATCATCAAGCCGCTCAATATTTCTAGCAAACAACCCATAATCTTGTTTTTTAAACTTAAACATCCCAAACCCACCAATATTTGGTTGTCCTTTAAATCCGAAATAATGAATAGCAATAGGAAAATCGACTAAACGAGGTTGCCGTAGAATCTGACCTATGCCATCTAACTGCTTGCCTTTTGCAGTATCAAGCCATCTTTCATCAAATAAAGCTTTAGTTGATTTCTGTATATCTTCAAACGGCTTATGGATTGCCATAAAAAAAGCTCGCATTGTGCGAGCCTTATCGAATTGACCTAGATTATTACTCCACGCTATTTCTGCGTGATTTTGTGCTAAATCCATCACATCACCTCAATTCTACTTAGATCAAATACCGCTTTTTCAAAGTCAGCGATAGTTATGTTATTTGCTGAAAAGTTAATTGGTATGTCATTAGGACTATCAGTAACTGCAAATTTTAAATCCACACTAGCAATTCCTTGTGTTTTATATATATCACCATAGAATTTTTGAGTGACAACATCAGCACCGATACTAAATAGATTTCCTGTGTTTAATATGGCTTGCTTAATGTGACTAAAACCATCAGATGTGAACATTTCCTCTACACTCGGTAGTTTAGTCACAACTGCTTTTGCGTGAATATACTTATATGTTGGTCTATCAAATCTAATTAATTGATCGCCTTCACTAGTATTAATCACTCTACTAATATTTCCATATGTCCCAATGCCACCTGCAACAGTATTATAGATAGTTGTTGCTATCTGTTCAGGAAGCCCTCCATCAACAACACAATGTACGCAATGAGGAGGTCTACCCACATCATCAACATCATTTGTGTTATTTTGGAACGTTCTAGACTCAACTACGCCAAACACGCTTTTAAGAGCCACATCAAACGCTGGCAAAATTGATTTTCCATTGCCAAATTGTTTTTCTTGATGTCGCAACCTTAATTCTGAATCTGTTTCAGCTTTTCTTCCAGCAATTGCGACTTCTAAATTATCAACTTGAATTAATCCATCAACACGTGTCACTATTTCACTTAACTCACCAACCTCAGCGCCTCGTTCAATATAATCAACGCTTTCTACCGCTATTCGTGTTCCCATTTTTTCAATATGCAACCTATCAGACAGCGATAAATTAATATTTAATTTCTCTTGTGCAGTGACACGAACAACTGCGCCATTGCTTGATACACTAACGCTTTGCTGTGGCAATTCAGCAACTAAACCAGCCAAAATTAAACTTAATTTAGTGTTAGAAGTCGAAGTGTAACTATAATCAGTATCGTCAATTGTTATAGTGTATGTGTGATTATTAATAACTTCAGGTCTGATTAATACATCTGCAACATTATCACGAGAAATAACGCCATTTTTAGCAGTTTGCCATTTATCACCAGTGTTTTTATTTTTAATCAATGTTCCTTTAGAGATATTTCCACTGCCATAGAATACAGCATACCCTTTAGCTTTCTCATTAGTAAAGCGCTCCATTCCAACAGTTCCAACACTTTTATCTAGTGAAATTCCGTTTGCTGAATCAGGATACATTGCATAATAAACACCCTCTTGCAATTCCCACACTGCTGCCTCTCGCTCTGCGAATGTATCTATAAGCAATCCGATAATACTATCAGGTCGTGTGTCAATATCATCAGTGATACCTACTTTTGACAATTTGCTTTTAAGGTCACCAATAATCTCTTGTCGAATATCTGGCAATCTTTTTTTAATAAATCCCTGTAGTGTTACTCCATAAGTCATACTATTACCTCTATTTTTTCTATACCCTCGTTAGTTTCTGCTTGCACTTCAACCTTTAGTTTTCTTGCAGGGTGATTAATAAATAGCTTCAAGTTTTGCACGCCCAAAACATCAGGAACATCTTTAATCGCTTTTCGCAATATAGCCTCAACTTGCTCACGTGCTGGATTTTTAACTAATACATAATCAAAATAAGGCACGCCGTGTTCATTATCTAAAAACCACTCGCCTTTAAATGTTAGTAATGTAACCTTGATTTGCTGTGCTATTTTTTCAGCACCTGATATAAATTTGAAATCACCATCTAAAACTAAATCGTGTCCTTTGCTTAATGCTATATCTACACTCATATTGGCTCTCCAGTATTTGATACGCCTTTGGCAATCCCATTATGTTTGTGACCACTACCAACGTCTTTCTTATTGTTGGTAAGTTTTCCTGTTGTTGCCGTATCGCCGTTAAGAATAGTCTTTCCATTAACAGTAAACTTTGGTGTTTTTATTGTAATTTCGCCGTTTTTAGCGATTTTAAAACTCCCTCCTCCATAACTAAGAGATAAATTTTCAGTATCACAACTTGCTTGTGTAGGACGACACACAGGAGTAGCAAAACAGTCCGATAAATCAAATCTTCTTGGGTCGTCTGGAGCAACATCATTACCACTTAGCCAATTTTCTAATGACCGTTCACAAAAATGTAGAGTTACTGCATCGCCTTTTTTTAGCGGCACGCTTATTACTGCATTTCCACCCATTCCAACAGGAAAATGAACAGGAACGCTCACTATTTGAGGTGGAGTAAGCTCGCTGCCATCTGTTAATTTTTTTGGTAATGACGGTTTAACTACTGCTAGCTTTCCATCCCAACTAATTATTTTTCCAGGCAAACTAGTGTGGATATCAAACATCTCTTACCTCCATAATTGTTTCCCATCTATTGCCTGAAAAGTTACCTGAGTGTTTGACGTTATCAACTCTAAAAAAGCCACTCACATCTTTGGACTCTATTTTAATTCTATCTCCAGCATTTACTTGAGGAGTTAACAAAGAGCGTATTTTCCAACCATTCTTTTCTTGTCGTCCACCCTTTTTTTGGTTTTTGTTTTTCTTTTCTTTGGCTGATATTCTTATTCTTTCAGGTGAACCCAACATTCCTGACTCAGAGTTAAAAACAACGGCTTTACGTGATGTTGTACTACCCTCTTTAATTATTTGTAGAGTGTTATTTTGGATTGACCATTCTAAACCTGCTCCTCGCACTACTTTATGTAGTGCTTGATGTGCGGCTCCATAAAAGCTAAAACCGTGTCGCCACACTCTATCAGGCAAATTTTCATTCATCATTAATGATAGACCCATTTGATTGGCTATTTCTTTAATGATCGCTTTAGCTGATATGCCGTTTGCATAACCTAAAGAAACTGCCGTGTCTCTTATTGCTACCCAACCATCTAAAAAATCAATATTAAAAATAACATCTTTTTCTGTCCGCTTAATATATGTTTCTTCAATATTTCCTGCTGCTAATAAGATAGCTCCATCTTCAAATTCATAACCTGCATATAAAACACAAAATTGATCAGGTTTAGAAAGTTGATCCATTGTTTCTTTCTTTAAGTTATAAATTCTCACAGAATGAACATTTGGTTTCTCGTCTGTATCCTTACTTACATCAAACTCAATATGAAAAGGTGGAGCGATTTCTATTCCCTTACCGTTCGCTTTTCCTACTTTAAGTTTGTAAACTCTTTTAAATTTCGCTTTCATAAATCAACTCAGCCTCTCTTTTATTAAAGCTATCTCTATCAGGTTTACCTTGACCATTAGACATAGACACTATCATTCTTACTTTTGGAATATCTAAATAGCGATATTTAGCAAATAAATCGATATTACTAACCATTTTTATGCCAGAAATAATAGTTTCTTGCTCACTGTCTTGAACACCAAGAACCCAAAATTCACCTTCCGAGTTCCACGAAAAAGAGAGATAGTAAGTTCTTCCATTTATATCTATTTCACCAACACTATCATTTAAGTCTGGTACTGTAATTACTGTTACCATAGTCCTACACCGTCCAAATCTACATTACTTAAAATTTTTGTAACACTCTCAGAAATCCCACTTTTTGTAGTGTTCATCGTAGAAGTAGGTTTTTGTTCTTTTTGCAAAGTGCCTGCATTTTGCTTTGTTTTACCTGCTTTTCCTTGTGCTGACTTGCCACCTGCTTTTGATGGTTTTTTGCGAACTTTTTCAGGAGGTAAATCAGTTTCTTTTGGTGTGGCTAGCTTGATCTTTTTAAATGTTGCTTCAATATTTAACTTTTCTAATGAATCTGAACGAGTTACAGTACAGGTTTCCATACCAAAATTGCGATATATTTCCATTCCTGTGACTATAGTTACTGGTAATTGTTGCTCGTGTATTTGTTTAATAACTTCTTTAGCCGCAATCATTTTCACTTTGCCTCCACCCTCAAACAAGCTAACACCAGCCCCTGTTACAACACCCTTTATTGATAGAGTTCTGGACTTTTGACCGATGTTATCAGTAATTGGCGCACCCTCTTCAACTGTATATTCTGTAACATCACTGTTGTAAGTGTTTATCTCAGTTAATAACGCATCGAGAGTTAAACTACCAATGGTTGTTTTTTGTCTTGGTGAGAAAACCAAATTGATAAGACCCATATATTTCTCCCATAAAAAAACCGCCTGTATTTCTACAAGCGGTATGATTTAATTAAGTTTTTACAAGTTAAAAATCATAAAGCAATCTTGGTCTAACTTGCTCTGCAAAATCATCAAGCCAAAAATTAAACTCGTGGCTTAAGTCATAAGCTGTCGCAGCAATATTATTGCTAATACCTGAAAGACGTGTTATTCCTAGTGCCTCAAACAAATCTCGGTGCGTTTGCTCCATATTTTTAGCAAATTGTTGAGACATATCAATATATTTTAGTATAACTTTTGCCGTTTCTCTGTCTATTGTAACCGTTTCATTTTGGTCTAATTTCTTTACTTCATTATCAAAATAGGCTTTTGCTTTTTTCATTACACATTTTAATGGCATTCCAAAATTATGTAAGTAATGACCGCCTAATTCATCACTGATTTTATTATACATTCCTTTATTAATGGCTTCAGCTCTCATTTCTTGTGCTTGATTGCAGAAATGATACAGTTTAGCTACTAATTGTAATGTATCTTCATCACATTTGTTTTCTTGTACCATATATCGAATAGTTTATGGGTAAGCAAATCATTTGTTGATCACCACCATTTGAAGGTGTGATCATAACGATCATACCTTGTGAAAGTACTGTATCACGTTTAATTCTAGCTAATTGTGCTTCCCACGCTAAGCCGATATTTTCACAAATAGGTTTCATTGCAGTGTATTGTGTACCGTCTTTTTCAAAAGTAATTAAAGATTGATTGTTGAATGTAATTGTTTGGGTTGAGATTTGATTAGACATAACTGTCTCCTTCTTTTAGTTTTCGAAATTTTAACTATGGTCATATCACCATAGTAGGTGATCGAGTGGTTCGAAAATCTGAGAAGTAACAGATTGGACGTATTCCCCTTTCGGGTATTGTATTAGTCGCCCACTCGATCATAGATTGTAAATACACCTTTTTGCATAAAAATTTGATAGACACTACTTTTAGTGAATTTTTGATACAAAAAAACCGCATAGGGTTTCGGCTGCGGACTTGCCGCTTCTTTTAAAGGTTTCGACACCTTAGACGTTTTCACATCTTGTGATGAATAATATAATTTTATTTTTAATATGTAAAGAAAAACCAGCCTTTTTGACTGGTTTTTGTCGAAAATCAAAATCTAATAAAAGTTAAATAAATATCTATTAGTCATTTCGTCTCCAAAAATTCATTCTACCACTTCCATCCTTTCCAAAAATACAACGAGCAGAGAATCCATATTCTACACCAAACGCATTTTTAGATTCAAAATCAGTATAAATTTCATAATTCCCAGTATTCTTGTTTACCCTCGTTGCTGTTCCTAACACCTCGTGGAAAGTTAAAACCTCAGATGGTGATGCTTCTGCTTGAATCATCTCTTTACACGCCCTCCACGTTTCTAGCGTGTCGTATTCTGTTTCACTATTTGCTTTTGGTGCTGTTTTGACAATTCCATCATCACTAACATCTTTTAGATCTTTTTCTGTCAGTTCAAAACGCTCACCATTCTCACAATCAACAAAATAGCGTAGATTTTTTAATGTACTCTTAGAACTCAATTCTGAAATAACAACATTGTCACATTTTTCACTCATAGCGGCTTTTAATGCTGCTTTTTTACGATGAATTTCAATATCTTTTATTCGTTTTTTATATTTTTTGAATAGTTTAGGATAACTCTTTTTATCATAAGGAGATAAATTAACTTTTTTGATTTTATCTTCTAAGTTTATTTCTTGTTTTTGCTTGGCTGATTCACTTACAGCTTTATCATCTTTACTTGACGCACAAGATCTAATAGTAACACCCACTATTATTAAAAAAATAATTGAAACTATCCAATCTTTAGCTGTTGGTTTAGCTGTTTTTTTACCGCCTTTCGCGTGTTTTTTAATGTTTTGGTTATTAAATGTTTCACAAATATTATTTGTTTTTGCTACAGATGATACCGAAAAGCTCTCTAATTGATCATTTTGTTTATCTTTTTTTGGTATCTCAAAGCCTAGTTTTGACTCTATAAATTCTAATTCAGCTTTTGCAACTGAGATCGCTTTATATCCTGCGGCCATTAAATCTTTTATATACAGCTTATTGTAGATGAATGGGAATATTAAAATAGATATGCCAGCAGTGAAAATAGCTAAAACAAACATAATTATTGTATATTTAAAGTCCCCTCTAAATAAAGCAGGGAAAAACCAAAAAAACAATGTTGTCCAAGAAAAACCCACAGGCGCTTCTTTAACAGAGTCTGTATTTTTATTCTCAAACATAATTGATGCAAATGCCATAATTTTCTCCATTGTTAAAATTAATTTAATTTCAACAAATTATATCCAAAACTACAATCAATCTCTGTGACCAAGTTCAAGTTTTGTAAAATATTTTTACTAAATTATCAAGTTAGATCGAGAAAATAACACATTATTAGATAAATTTAGTATTTTACTACTCCAAAATTAGCACAAAAATCATTTCTTCTTTTAACAAATTCTCTTTCATAATAACACCAAATATCGTGATGAACTTTATTTAATGTACTATGAGTTTGAGGTTCCCCCCATTTTGCTACAATCCATTTGATATCTGTAACACCTAAACGTAATTTTTTATATCCAACTTGTTGATAGTCATAGGTTAAATCTGTGAATTCATTTGTATTTTTCCATACTAAATTCATTATATTATACCCCGGTGTATCAGCATATGTAGAATAAGGAATCGCCATTGATTCAAAGACAGCTAGCCCATAAAGAATCTCTAGTTCAGCTTCATAATCTGTTTTATATTTTCTTTTTTCTCTTATTAATGCTCTAACTGCAATTTTAGCTTCCTTAAAAGCTACTGATAAAGGTAAGTTTTGATATGCTAACCCGAGTCTTTTAAGTGGTTCATTTTTATATTGTTTGATTTCATCAGCCCAATACTCAGGAATATAATTCCTTAAGAAATTACTTACATCTGAGAAGCTATTGTGAGTTCTTGGTAGTTTTGCAAGGAAACTCATTACTTGTTCAAAGTATAAATTTACAAAGTTTGCTTTGTCGAAGTATTTCTTTAATAGAAGCACTGTTTTATCCTCTAAAACTTTTCCTGACAAAAAAGCATACCAACACATATATTGAAATGCGCCCTCGTCTCTACCTTCGTAAGAAAGAAATATCGCACTATGATAATAGTTCTCTGCATCAAGGCTTAAAAACTCTTTATATGAAATAGCTCTAGAGCTTAAAGCCTCTGCTAAAATTCTAGATTTGTTGTCTAAAAGCCCCCAAGCGGCATCCATTTCATTTTTATTAATCGCTAACCTTATCTTTCTATCAACCTCAGATAAGTCTCTATTTAGTTTATCGTGTGACGAATATGACTGAGTAGAAGTGGTAGTGGGCAAATGTTCTTGTTGTTTTCTATTATCATATTCCTTCTTGTCCCCTTTTTTTCCATACTTATAAAACACAAAAAAAACTACACCAAAGACAATCCAGCCCCACATAATAACCTCCTTAAGTTAATGATATTATAAGAAGGTTATTACTAATTTAACTCTTAGCAAGACTTATTTCCTATTTTTGCGATCTAGATCGAAAAAATTAATCATTCAGCTTTCTAACTTGTGATTTTGTAGTAATCTTTGCTCAACAAATTTGGCGAGCAAACAGGAAAACTATGAAACAACAATTCAGACAATGGCTAATTAATCAGAATGATACTTTCATCAACGATAACCTTGATTCTATTCTTTCTAAGATTGATGACGAATTTAATATCATTAATGCTAATGAAGAAGAAACAGAAACTTTAATACTATGGCTTAGTGAATTTTTAGGGTAATAAAAAACCTGCATTATGCAGGCTTAGGTTATTTCTTTTCTAGTCGTTACCGTCCCAACCCTCAATAAATCTTTTCATAGTATGCTCCTTTTTAATTGAATTAAAAAAGATTACTGTCACTAATCTTTACTGCTTTTACGTGATAAATTATAACAAAGTGTATTTATAAAATAAACTTTATATTTATTCAACAACCACTTCTTCATCAAATGTTTCAACGCCCTGAGAAATAACTAATGCTCCTGTTCTGATTTATCCATTAGTTCTAACATTTTACGAACCTCTTTAGTGCATAAGTAAAACTATCAACTCAGGAAGCATTGAAATAATCTTAATCAATGCAATTCCAAAAATAACAGACCATATTGTTTTACGTAATTCTTTACCATTAAAATTTAAGGTCTCCATAATAAATACTCCTAGAATTTTGAGTTTAAATCGTTTATCATTCATATATTATTTGTTTCCTTATACTTGTACTATTTGGAAATAAAAACCCTAGTAATTACCAGTTACTAGGGTTTCTTTTTTTCTACTAACTGTGTTACTTAATTATCACAATATTTATTATCTATTAAGAGAAGAAGCTGTTCAGCACTCTCATTTTGTGATTATTATTTTCACACTACAAATGCAATATTTCTTTTAAACTAGTTTAAGAATTTAGATAATAAAAAACCCCAACTATTTCTAGTTGAGGCTGTTTATAATTCCTTTGTTTTCTAGTTTACTTCAACACTAGGAGAAAATGTCTTGCTTACCATATTTCTTCCCTCGTTAGTAATAACATTAACTACTTCCTTTGCAGTCGCTGCTGTTGTGACATTTACCGTTTGATGGTTTGTTTGGTTAGTTGTTATTACTTTTTTATTGTGTTGCGCTCCAGGAGGCTGAACACTCACATTTCCTATAGAGAACATTCCTGCCTTTCCTGTCTGCATTATTTTCTGGTTTGCTTTTAAAGCGTTTTTGAGACCACTAGGCATATTTTTACTACTTTCACTGAAATCAAAAAGTTTAAAACTATCAACAATTTTGTCTATCTTTTTGCTAATCCAATCAAACGCACCAGAGAATACATCCTTAAACCATTTAATTGGACTGAAAGAAAGTATAATATTTTTTATATTATTAAGGGCGTTTTTAAACGCATCAGATAAATTGTCAGGAAGATCAACACCAAACCAACTTAACACCTTAGCAAATATTTTGTAAAACCACCACATTGGAGTAAAGTAGTCCAAAATTGCAGCGCCTATTTTTAAAATTCCAGCAACCGTATAGGTTTTCAGCAAACTCCACATATCTTTAAACCATTTTGTAATACCCTCCCAATTGTCATATATTAAATATCCAGCATAAGCAAGAGCTGCAATAACTGCTAAAACAGCTAAAACAGGAAGAGAAAGCCCCGCTAAAAGAGGAGCTAACAGTGCGAAAGCTGTTTTTAATAATGAGACAACCCTAAGCACAACAGAAAGAACAGATGCAATGGCTATAATGTTGGCGATAGCTGGACCTGCTCCTCCCAAATACTCAAAAAACTCAGAAAGCGGATCTAATATCCACTCAAGAGATTTTCTAACTTCCTCAAAACTACCAACCCAGTCACCTATTAAGCTATTGCCACCTTGCATCCATACAAGTATATCCTCACCTATGAGGTACATTCCGTACATCAACAATGAAGCTTTTAAAAATCCTTTTAGCATTGGTAATAACATTTTCTTAAAAGCGGTTGCTATCGCTATAATTGGACCTTTCATTTTGGCAACACGTCTATACATTTTGATAATTTTATTATTGGTTCTTTTCAACATTGAGTTGAGCATTAAGAACGAACCAAGAATTCCAGCAGAGCCTACTTTCGCTGCAATTTCTTGAAAGTTATCAGAAATATATGTTGTTAGTTCGTAGAATTTCTGCCCCCATTGTGTCATTTCATTGAGTGGCTTAGCTATTTTCTCAACTAAAATGGTGTGTAGGTTCGTCCATCCTTGTCCAAATCTTTTGGGTATTAGTGAGAACTTTTTATCTATTTTATCGCCTTGAGCAAGTAGCCCTTTAACCATTTTTTTAGATGATAAAAGTCCTTTTTCTCCCATCTCTTTCAACTCACCTACTGATATTCCAAAACTATCTGCAATAGCTTTAGCTAAACCGTTTGAGTTTTCTAAGATTGATCGTAACTCATCACCTCTAAGCGTTCCTGCTGATAATGATTGTGAGAACTGCTGTATAGCCGCTGCATCTGTTCCTGGATTTTTACCTCCAGTCATCGCAACAGACTTACCAACAATATCAGCAAGTCTAACAGCATCCTGATCTGAAATTCCTAATGCTTGCTTATTTCTCGCAACAGAGCCAAATAAATCAATGTTACTTTCAAAATCTGTACCTGAGTTAATCGAATTTTCATAAACCTGCTTACGAACATAATCCGCATTACCCTCATCAGCAGAAATCGCTAGACGTCCTTTTATACTTGCTGACTCGTCCATTAATCTAGTTACACTAAGTCCGCCCATTGCAACTAGAGCCATTCTAATGTAACCACCTAAACGAGAGTAAGCCTTTGCCATTTTATTAGCTGAGCGTGTTACTCTTCGCTGTGTATTGTGTAGCCTTGTTGCTCCATTATTCGCTTTATTGTACGCTTCTGCTCCTTTGTCTACTTTTTTCTGTAACTCATCTACTACTTTTTGAGTTTTTTTAAGAGAATCAGACAAACCTGAGGTTTTTGCTGCTTTGTTTAATGACTTATTTAAAATCTCTACTTTCTTTTTTGCTATTTCTACAGACTTGATAAACTTCTGCATATCTTTGTTATTTTTAAGTCTGTACTCAAGCACAGTAACTAATTCATTTGCTATCATATTTTCTCCACTTAATTAAATTAAAAAGCCCTGTAAACACAGGGCTATCTTATTTTTTATATGCTTCAGCTTCAGCGGCTGCTTGCCCATCTAGCAAAGCATTTAACTTAAGTAAGTCAAGCAATGAACAAGTACCGTTTTTTACTTCTGCAAGAGTCGTCACTTTTGCAATTATTGGTCGCCATATCAACATCTCATCTAAGAGTTCTTGTCGATAAGTTCCGACAGACTGCCCTTGCTCAAGCCGTCCCACCCAGAACGGTTGAGCAAACGCACTAAAGGGTCTTTAAAGTTCTCAATAGCAACTTCAACAATTAACTCTAAAATGCCAGTGAAGTCCTCAAAAGCCTCATCAAAATTTGCTTTTTTAAGTACCACATTATCATCATTTGCATCATCAAATGTGACTAAGCCATTACACAATAATCGAGATGACCAATGCTCTAAACTCGCTCCATCTAATGCAGTTGATAACGCTGTTATAGCGCTTTTAATATCGACCTGACTGTCAGTAGTCATAACACCACTTAACGCAGGCAATATTTCTTTCTGCAAATCACCAAACGTTTTTAAAGCATCAAAAGCATTCATTCTTTGAATATAAAAAGACTTTTCGCCTATCTTAACTTCTTTAATTTTTGCCATTAGTTACCCCCTACTGTATAAATTGCATTTGCTGTATGAATTTCCCATTCTCGAGTAGATAACTCTTTTCCAAACTCACTGTTTGGTTTTTTAACAATCCACGCCTGAGCGGATGCAAATAATGATTTACCTCGCTTATCAGTAATAGAAATTGGCATAATGTAAGAGCCACCAGAGATTTGGTCTCGGTCGTAAGCATCTGACAAAACAGCATTACTTTCAGATGTTTGTTGCAAAGTCAAAGTGACTTTCATTCGCTTATCCGTACTCATAGCACGAGCTACTTCACCGTCAGCCCCTGCTTCAGAAGAAACACCATCTGACATTTGCTCAACGTTCACAAAAGTGCCATCTGCGTAACCTTTTACTGAGTGAGCGCCAAAAGTAATAATGACCTTACTTGGATCGTATGTTTTTAATCCCATTTTTTACTCCTTATAGTTCGTATGCTAACGAGCCTTTGATTTCAGTTAAGTGGATAGCACCTGCTAAACGTGCAATCCAAGTCATATTTTGTAAGAAACGACTAGCTTTACGGTTAGAACTAATTGATGAAGCAAGTGGCTTGTTAATGATATAAGACGGAATAACTTTGCCTTCTTCATCTAACTCATCTGGAGCAATTCCACCACGTCTTATACCTAAGTCTAATGACTGTTGCATTGAGGCAGCTATCATTTCAATCCCTGCATCTGTGTATGGGACTTTTCCATCAGCATTAATAATCGTAAACGCCACATCAGATTGCATTGTCGCCTCTAACCAATCACGGAAGCGGATAATATCAATCCATTCACCAGCTGCTACTTTTCCTAATTGCGTTAGGGCAAATTGACCGTTAAACATTTCAAATGTATTCACATTTTTACCGTGCGCAACAATCGCCTCACCCTCTTTCAGATAGTCTGCGGTAACTCCAGCCAAACGCTTATTTGCCCACGTTGCAGAGCCTGGATAATATGTAAATAATTTAGCCATTGCTGCAATATCAGTAAATTCACTATCTGCTTGCGGATCATAATGAACGGCTGTTCGGAAAAATTGTCGATCTTTAAGAATAGAGCCGATATCATCCGTCTTGCCACCATCTACAATATGTTTGTCGCTAGATGCTGTTACGAATAACTTACCATTAGCCTCAACCCATTCAGCTACTGCAATAACATCTGATTTTTCACGAGAAGTGATTGCCACACCATACCAAGAGCCGCCTTCATCTTTAATTGCAGTTAAGCACTCAGCCCAATTTTCTGTGCTTGTACTTTCACCAATCGACAGCTTGCCTTTAACTCCAATCTTGCTATCGCACTGAACAGTTATTACACCATCGCTAGCTGTAGCACTTGTAACATTTGAAAGTGCAGCTAATTTAGTAGCTAATCCTGTAGAAATTGAATTAAGCGTGCTTGATGATGTTGCGTTCTGCGTTACTGATTCATCGCCAACAGTAACTGTATAATCACCTGTAACTGCTCTAGTCACTTTGATTTCTGTTTCATTTGCCGCTTGGCGACCAATATAAACTTTGTCAACGTGAGGAATTTGTGAGAATGTAGATGCCGCTGCTTTATATAATTTAGTGTCAGACGACAATCCTAAATCTAAAAGCTGATCAGCTCCTGTAATTGCCATCATACGAGTGTTAGATAGCGAATGAGGCGCAACAATAATTATGTCACTAAAACTAGGAACGCTAATTCCTGTTGTGTTCAAACTAATCTGAACACTTACTAAACGGTCTAAATTAGCCATTTTTATACTCCTGATTAATTTCCACTTTCTCAATAATATGAAGTGTCTCCATCACACTTGTCACATAATTAAAGTGAATTGTTAAAGTTGATCGGCTTTCCCAATCAACGCTGTTGATAGTCTCTGGCATCTGCTGAATGCCACCAAAATTACTTATTGATACGTTTAAAGATTCACAAATAGAAAGAACTTCTTCTGTTTGTAATTGCTGTACAAATTCATCAAGTATTTGATAGCTGTCATTTCCATAACAATCTATCTGTACAATTGCTTGTCGATGCGACTCAATTAAACGCTCTCCATTTTCGCCTAATACTTGCTTGTGACTTGGCAAACTTGTATCAGCACTTAAAATGTGAATAGTTATATAAGGCTTAGGAGGGAGTTTAACTCCTGATTGATACGCAAAAAAAAGAGGCTTGCTTGTCGCTGCCTCTAATACTTTATAAAGTGATTTTTTCATATCTTAACCGCCAAATAACGATAATGTGGAATAATGCCTGACTGCCAACTAGATTTATCACGAATTAAAAATTCACAATCATCATATATCAGCACATCACCATCAGCAGAGTTAGAACCATCATTTCCTGCTTGCTTTAAATTCTCTCTGGTGTAAATGCGGATCGCTCGCTCAACAACTGCACCATCACTACGCAACTCCATAGCATCGTAATCGCTTTGCGTTGCAGGCTGAACGCTTGCCATTACCTCAATTTTTTCTTCAGAAGCGATATCTTGCCAAACGCCATCAACAAAAGAGCCGTTCTTTTTAGCCTTTTTAACTACATACTTTTTTCTAAAAGTCATAACTTACTCCAGTTAATAGAACGATACATTTTTCTTGTGTCGATTAAAGGTCTACCGTGTCCTTTCTTACGTATTGTTGCAGGTGCGTTTTCAACAAAATTTCCTTCTGAAATCTCATTTTTCACATACCTAACATATGTTCGCCCAATGTTTTCTGTAATAGAGTTAATGTCTAAACTTTCATTTTGAAGTTGTTTTAACATTTTTCTCTGATACTTTGTTAATTTATCTTTAGATGTTCCTAAGGTTTGTCGCATAAAGGGACGAGGAGGCGCTTTTGATGTGCCAAATTCATTAAAAATAGCAACTTGAGCAACACTAATACCACTGCTGTACTCGCCAGACTCTGGAAGAATACCAACCTTTATCTTAACTTTAGACAAATTCCGCATTTGTCGCTCTATCTGCTTCAACTTATTCATTTCGTTTAGCTCCGTGACATAGGCACCATTGTGATGGTTTGTTTAGCTGAATCAATGATATTCTGATAAGCAGCTAAATATCCATAAAGATCGATTCCTACGCCATTGTCGCCATAACTTCTAGATAAGTCCCCCTCTTCTTCTCTTGTAACGCCAATAGGAATACTATCTATTGATTGCGTTCGCTTCTGATTAGTTAGAAGATACCCAGCATAATAAACTTGCGCTTCTCTTTTTTCGTCTTCCGACAAATTGACTTTCACTTTTTTAACAGCGAAAGTAAGAGCTTGCTCCTTTTTATCAGTTTCGACACTAGATACTGCTGGGCATAATAAATCAAGCAATTCTATTAAACTGAGATTATCCATTTAACCCCTCTTTAAGCTACATTTAATAACACCACCCCTTAGCGCCAAGTCTTTTGGGGTGGCAATTAATCAACTAACACAACAAAAATAACTAGTCGTTAGATCCGTCATTGTTGTTCTCCGCATTTTCTAGCAAAGCAATTAACTCATCTTTTTTAGCATCAGAGCCATATGCAATACCTTTTTCACCTAAGAGAGCTTTCAGTTCTGCAACTTTCATTTTGCTAAAAACATTGGTTTCAGAATTATTGATGACGACCGCTTCAATGCCAAGATTTTTATAAGCCTCAACTATTAAAGGATAATCACCATAAATCGTGACTTTTTTCGCATTTTTTCTAGCTTCCTCAAAGTGAGAGGCACTGCGATAGTGCCCATCTAAACCATCAATCTTGCGACCATTACTTGAATAAATTAAATGCATTCATTCCTCCTAAGTTAATGTGATAATTACACCAGCAGTGTTCTTATTGCTTGATGCATATTTCTTCCAAGATGCAGTTGCTCCTAATGTTTCTATATCAGGGTTAGAACCTGCTTCTTTGTCATTGTAAGAGTACCCAAGAACATCAATGTTGAATGTCCCCTCAGCACGAACACCAATAGATAAGTTTGTTCTGTCGTTGATGTTGTATGCAGCAACTTCTGGCAGTTGAGAATTGGTGATTTTCACTGCACCAGGCTGTAAGCCATAGATTGTTCTTTGTTTTGCTTGGTCGGTAACTAAAACAGGAACGTTTAAAGTACCTGGCATTCCGCCATAGATGACCACACCTGCCTCTTCATAGATTTTTTCAGCAATAGCTTGATCAATAAAATCAAACCACGTTTCACTATCCATTAACCACAAACCTACTCGGTTAAATTTATCACCAAAAGCACGAAAGCCTTTAGTCATCACTTTTTTACCATCTACACTGATTGAACCGCTAGTTTGCATTTGGCTATTAGACCCGATTGCACCATCTAATGAGGCTGTAGCGTAGTTAAAGTACCCTTCTATTAAAGCGTCAGCATAATCACGACCAACTACCTGAGAAAACTCTTCAGGGCTGCGTCCGCGACGCTTCATCGCTTCTTTGGTCATTTCGTATGGACCATACATAAAAGGCACTTTAACCCCTACCTTTTCGCCCATATCAATCTTGTTGCCTTCTGCTGCTGCATTAGAGTTGACGTCACGATGTTTGATTGAACCACCAATTTTGTAAAAAGCATCGTGAGAAAAATCGCCTAGAATATTTTTATCTTCGAGGACTAACGCGCCATTACTTGCTTTGTTGAAAGTTGCAAGATTATCTTGCATTTGCTCAAGATATCCAGTTTGAACATCTTGGTTATAGATGATTACATCACTATTTACTGTTGTTGCCATTTATAGCTCCTTAAATTATTTATCAAGTTTTAGAAAAGCTGCGTGTCCGTTTTCTTCAACAAACTTATGCTTTTCTTCTGCACTCATTTTTGAACGTTTTAAATTCGTTTGGCTTCCACCATTACCACTAACAGAAGGGTTAGCACCTGCACCGCTCATTCCAGAGCTTTTTAAAATACTGTCTTTGTTTGGATAGCTATCAACTAAAATAGCCAGTGACTCTTCAAAGTCGGCTAAGCTACCTGCTGTTTCAGGCTTGCGTGAATACAGTTCATTACCTTGACCATCTGTTGCAACCACTTTGCCATCTTTAATTTGAAAATGACGACCAAAGAATGCTTGTGCTACATCAGTAGGAATTGCTAGGTTTTCTGCAATAAACTTACTTCTAGCAAACGAACCGCCAATCTTCTCATCATAAAGTTGTTGTTTAAGTTTTTCTGCTTCTGCATTCGCTTCGTCAAGTTGTGTTTGATATGTTTTAGCCATTTCAGCCTTAACTTTTTCAACCTCACCTGAATCAATTAATTTTTTGGCATCTAAATCACCTAACTTCTGCAGCGCTTCTTTTGCCTTTTCAGGGTCTGTAATCCCTTCAAACGCTTTGAGTTGTTTTTCTAACGCATCTTTTGCCTCACGATGTCCTTTTGCTTCACCATTCAACTGAGCAATTTTTGCTGAGGCTCGAAACGCATCGAAAGCAATCTCGCTTCCATCTTCTTTTAAATAAACTGGCTTTCCGTCTTCTAATACTACGTTGCCGTTTTCGTCTAATTTTAATTTCCACATACTTTAGTTTCCTTTTGGTTTTTCCAAACATTCGCCTAAAACCTTCTGATTTCAGACATAAAAAAACCGCTTACATATCTCTATGTAAACGGTCGGTTAATTTTAAATTGTTTAAATTCTAATGATTGATTTCTGCTAGATATTCTCTAACTAGCTGTCTAAATTCATCTTCGTTAATTTCATAATCATCACCTGGATAATAATCATCGCACGCTGTTCTGATTTTGGCAGCAGTTTCCCACGTATCTTTGTCATTTTGACCAAGCCCTCTATCATCGCTATCCCACATATCAAGGTACTTATCAGAAAAATCAAATGCAGATACTTTGCCTTTATCAAAATCAATCGCAAATTGTATTAATGGTGTTACTACCATATAAAATCCTCTTTAAGATATTTGGTATATTGTGTTTCTCCCTCTACTAACTGCAACACAGTTAGAAAACTATTATCTTTACCAAAAACAACAACTACCTTTGTTTTTGGATCATACCAAACTTTGTTATTGCTGTTTTTATACACTCCTTTCTGAATTATATTAGGACTATTCATAAAATCAACGATTTTATTCTGAAACTCTTTTTGTGTTACTGAATTATTTCTTGTTGTATCAATTCCCAAATGTTTTGCGTGTTTATTAAACTTGCGCTTTAATTGACTACTTTGAAACCTTGCTCCTTTTAATGCTTTAGTATCAACAACAGGCTCTATAAAATGCGGATTAAATTTACGCTTTAATTCTGTTAGTGTCAAAGGTCGCCCTGTCTGATCTAACATATCACTAAAAGTAATGACGTTTCTACGCCATAAATCAGCTTTTCCTTTGCCTAAAATCTCATCTTGTTGAGATTTGGTTTTACCTTCTAGCCAATCCTCATACGTTATTCTTTTAGAGTTACCATTTAACAATTTGCATTTAAATATTAAACGCAATCTAGAGCGACAACGAGGATGAAGAGGAGGACGAGCATAAGGCACTGAATGTCCTATTGGTTTCTTATCCAAGTCCCAACGTTTACCATCTCTCACCTGACAAGATGTTGATGTTCTGCCATCTAATACAGACACGTGTTCTTCACCAAGAAATATTTTCTTACCAACTTCTTTTAGTGCGTAATGAGCTGCATCAGACACCTTGCCAACAGATGTGACTATCAATGTTTCTGCGTTTCTAAGCTGTGACTTAGCTAATGATTTGAAATCACTGATGATGCTTTCAATATCACTGTTGTTAAAAGCTCCTTGTCTTAGTGTCCCTTGAAATCTACGAAAATAATCATTGCTTTGTTTGACCCACCAATCGCCTATTGCAACACCACTTATTAAGAGAGCCTCATCTAACGAATTTAACTTATCATCGCTCATTGGCTTTAATAAGTCATCATCAATGTAATTATTGTAAACTTCTACAAGATTATTGTGTTCAACACGCAAGAACTCTAAAAGCTCTGTTTCTTGCTCTATTCTAATTTCTTGATATTTATCATTAATTAATTTTTTAACTTCATTTATAAACTTGTTTAGCTCCCTTTTTCGCAGATTTTTAACATCAGCGAGCAACAATCTTTTAATGATATTGTCTTGGAGAATGTTTAAATTTTTACGAGCCATTTTTCTAAGATGAGCATCATATCTGAAGTGGAGAATTTGATGGTCAACAAGATCTTCAATTATCTTCTGCTCGATTGTTCTCTTCTGTGAAGCCATCACTTAAACCCTCGCTATTCAGCCTTTCTTGCTCATCTTCCCAAGTTCTTTCTTCACTAATCAAGCCACGTCTTTTGGCTTCTTCAAAAGTCGTGCGTGTTGAAAGTGAACCGCTTGTTTGTAACTTAATTACAGTATCCATTGAAGCGTTTGGATCTAAATCATCATCAATATTACCCGTTATTTCTACAGCGTTATCTTGCGGAATATTGAGCCACATTGAGACAAAATCTAATGCTTGGTCTAAACTATCTTCTAAAGTGTTAGCCATTGCTTTTAACTGACTAATTTCCTTTCCTTGCTCGTCTTTAGCTTGACTATCTGTCATTGCTAAAGCTGTTTTAGTCAGTAACTTAGCACCTGCAACTTTCATCTGCTCTTCAAGCTCTTTTAGACTTCCTTGTCCTGATGAAATCGCTGCACCAGAATGCTCTATGTAACCAATTTTTCCATTTTCAGGAAGTAGTATTAGACTTTTCCCAATCTCGACATCGTCAGAAACAGTAACACCTGAAGCCCACAACAGTGGAACTCTAGCAGTATTTAATATATTGTCTTGATCTGATTGTGATTGCCAGTGCTTGATGTTTAAATAAGCTAATTCCATCAATGGTGGCTCTGCATTCATAAAACCTTTTTTATTAGTAATCAAAGGAACTATAGGAATTGCATTTAATGACTTGCCGCTTGCTTTTGGCGTTATTTCGTCAACTAATTTATATTCACCATCAACATCTTCGTATTTTCTAACTCTTCCAATTTCATAAACAACAATCAGTTCTTTTGTTTCTGATGAAAACTCATCACTATCAACAGTTGAGATTTCTTTGTATCTAAACTGAGAAAGCGATAGAACGCCGTTTATAACCGCTGTTTTGAAGCCAAGTACATTGTGAGGTGGAATATGTACGAGATAAGGTCTAACCCCATTTTTCTTTTCGTCCGAGCGTGTTTTAACGTTGTCATTAACAGGATAATCAACCAACACAAAGCTAATGCCATAAGATAGTGCTGATTTAAACCATTCCATTGCAAATACATTCAGATCATTGCCTAACAAATCAATATTCGGCAATATCTCGCTTTTTATTTTTTCTTGTACGTTTTCAGTAGAAATAGGATCGAAAAATACTCGTCCTGTCATTTGTTTAATAGTCTCAGCTAATGTTGGATATAATGTTGCTTTCTGTAATCGTTTTTTATAATCATCATCTTCTTCGCGCTTAAATTTCGGCAAATGTGTTTCGCCTTTCGCTCGCATTGTTCGAGTTCCGCCGAGCAAATCATCTATAATCTGAATTTGTTCGTGCAACAACGTTATTTCTTTTGTCTTTTTTGCAACTGATGAAGTCATTTTTATTCCTCATTTTAAATTGGAGACTCAACTTGTGTTAATCCTCCTTTTCTCTTAATTAAAGGATTTAGAGCGTAACGAAGAGCATCTATATAGTGATTATGCTTATCAATTATTATCGGTAGCACATCACCAGTTAAACGGTCTGTCTTATAACTGTATAAACGAAATTCTTTTAATGTCTCTACACAACGTGGGTGTATATAAACTTTGTTATATGACTTGATATGTTCAATACCATCTTCAACGCTACCTTTCCATTTTTTAGCACCTATAATTCTCGCTAATCCTTTGCGTTTTAAATGACTAATGCTTTCAGGACGTGCCGAATCAGCTCGAATGATATGCCTTTCAATATCAGGTATTCTATCTACTAGATATTTAGGCGTATCGTCCAGCTCTAAGCCCACTTTTCCGCCCTCGTATTCAATATAAAGATTATTATTAAACACCCAACACTTAATACCAGCCGTTGGATCTTGAGAAAACCCAAAGTCAAGACCGTGGTAAGGTCCAGCAAAATCTTCTTTTGCTGTGAACTCTAATTCTTGGTACTTGCCATTGAATATTTGAGCATCCGAATGCTCTCTATAAGCACCTTCCCAAATCCATCTGTATGTAGCATCGTCTAAACGTTTCTTATCAGACAATCGCTCTTGTTCTAACACATCAGGGAACCAAGGGTTATCTGTGTAATTCATTTCAACGATTAGAGCGTCATCAGGAGGATTAACTCTAAATCTATTATCAGTAGCAGACTCTCTTTGCTCAGGATTCCACGTTACCCAAATTTCAGAATTGTTTTCACGAACTGTCGGAATTAATTTAGACCAAGCCACCTCGCTTACTGACTCAGCTTCATCAACCCAAGCAAGTAGTATTTTAGCTTTAGACTTAATACTGTCTAAATTATGACGTAATCCTGCAAACACATAACGAACAGAACCACACTTTGTTTTGATGTATTTATCGCCAATTTCAAAAAAGTTATTTAAAAAAGGCTCTGACCTTATCGCTTCTTTAACCTCTTCTAATGAACTTTCCTCTAGTGAATTCATAAACTCACGACCGCAGAGAATTACACCACTATCGCCACTTTGTACTCTCATATAAGCATAAACAGCGGTCATTTTTGCGAACGATCTTGTTTTAGCAGAACCTCGTCCGCCATAAGCCCCTTTATATCTGCTTGGCGTGGCAAATACAGGTATTAATTTTGGTGGAAGTCTAATAAGTGTTTCATCATTCATTCTTTTCCTCAAAATCAGGAGCAACTAATTTAATAACTGTTGGATTACGTATTGAATTATCGCTAGAAGTGTGATCGATAACTTGACTTTCTTTCCAGCCTGCTTGTGTTTTTAAATAAAATATTGCAGCAGTAGTATTGCCATCTTGTGCTTGTCTTATTAAATTATGAGCCACACTTGCAATAGCCTTATTTTTCCCTTTTTTATAATGTTCAAAAACTTCTGGCTGTCTTTCGCAAATCGCAGTAAAAGTGTTTCTAGCTATACCGAAGTAATCTGCTATTTGCTCTAAAGTTAAAACACTAGCAAGAGCTTCTACTTGTGCTATTTGCTTTTCATCTAATTTTTTTTTAGGTCTTGCCATAACTTATACTCCAGTTACATCTAATTCGCTCTCAATGTCTGCGTAAAAAGAACCATCATTATTGTGCCAGTGAGTAACTGGAGGCTCTTCTGCATTTTCACCTGTTTCTGCCAATAACCACTTTCCAAATTTACTTTGAAAAATAACTTGAGCATACTTACCATTACGTAGTTTTACTGTTTTTCCAATTTCTAAATCAATCATTCTGATTCTCCTTGCCACTCTTTAATTAAATTAATCTGTTTAGCACAGATGTCACGCTCTTCAATCACTGTGATTAAAAACCTAATAACATCACCATAAGTCTTGCCATTAAACACTGTTTGCTTACACTCAACTAGATAAGCAATCGGTACTCTTACTTTCTCTACTTTAGTTACTACTGATTGACTGCAACTGCTTAGAAATATCGCTAGGCAAAAAGGTATTAGCACACTTTTCATTTTGAAGAGTTTGCTTAATATTTTTTTTTGTTTCATTTGCTTTTTCTCTTAACGATGTAACAGCTTGTTGATAGCTAGTAACAGCATCTCTTTCTAGTTTTAAGTTTCTAACTAACTCTTGATTTGCTTCTTCTTGCTTAATGATAAGCTGGGATTGAGCTTGGACTTTGGCACTTAATTTCAAATTCATCTGATATTGAACCCATAACCCACTACACAATCCCAAAACTAGCACTGCGATTACTGCCCTGATTGTGAACTGTATCCTGCTAAACATAGTTGTTTCTCTTTCTCTCGACGAATAACCAAGCCATTTAATACTCGACCATTGCTGTACTTCCATTTCGTAAACTCATTGCACATAGCTTTGATTTTTCCAGCTCGAGCATACTTAAATAGAGTAGATTTCTTCATCGTGCCACAACCAACATTAAACGTGATTGATGTCGCAGCTTCAAAAGCACCCTGCGGTAAATTATCACCATTAGCAAATCTATTTACACACTCTTCGGCTTTGTGAATGTCTTTTACCCATCTGTCCGCTATCTCTTCGTGTGTGTAAACTTTACGTTTAATTAAATCTCCGCCGGCTTCTGTTGAACCAATCCCAACAGTAAGCACTCCCGCAGGACATTTATAAGGGTATTTTCTACAACCCTCTGCTTGTCCTATAATTTCAAGACCTTGCTGTGTAGTTCGGATCTCATCCGGATATTTAGATACAAGTATCCCAATAACGGCAAGAACACTACACCCCGCAGCTAACTTATGGCTTCTCATCTTCATTAATCAGTCTCCCGTGTTTGTCTCTTACTCCCGTTCTTATTTCTTCAAGATATAACATTCTTTTTTTATATCTTGATTCTCTAAAATATCCAGCAACGGTTATAATCATCCCAATTAAAACCGCCCATTCGCCGAGAGTAAAATATCCAAATATGGCAGTAGCCCAAGCAGACAATTGAGATGTGATTGGAATATCTTTCACTACGTTTTTATACATCCCATAATCTCTCCATAAAAAAAGCCCACTTAAAAAGTGAGCCCATAAATTTTAGATACAAAAAAACCTCAAATGTATCGCTACATTCGAGGTTATAAAATTCTTTAACTTTTCTTTAAGATGTGTTTTCGACATCTTATGGGATAAATATACCTTACTGGGCTACCCATTGTCAAATTTTTTTATGATAAAAAACCGTGAATAAACATCTCAGCACCTCTAAACACAGTATGAACATACCCTTTAGAGCGTTTAATATCCTTAGAAATTTTATTCAAGGAGATATTATTTATGTAATAAGTTTTAATCACTTCATAACCTAGTTCATCAAATTGTTTCAGCTTGCACACGGCTTTTTCCACTTCGAGTATTTCTTTTTCGGTACCCGTTACACTAGAGGGTATGCACATATCCGAAGTATTCAAAAAAGCGGATAAACTGGGATATCCAGTGTGTATCTCTACTTCTCTGGACCATCTTCCCCAATTAATCAATCTGGCTTTCAATTCATCTTTTTTCATTTTTTATCCTTATGACAGGGAGACACCTACGTGTCTCCTCATTAAACCCAGTATTTGCAATGCTTTTATGAAATTTTGCGACGGCGACACCTTCATTAAAAACTTTCTATATAAATAGAAAAATATAAAAATACATAAATACTCATTTATTTAACTAATCTATATTTTTATAAATCTTTTTTTAGTGTCTCCTGTCTCCTTTAGTACTAAAATACATATAACATATTGATTTTATTAAAGTTAACAAGGCGACACTTGTTTTTACTTGGTGTCTCCTCGCACCATATAACTTGTTGATTTTTATATAAATTAATGGCGACACGAGATTTATGGTTGTTACAGGTTGCTGTCGCCTTCTAATAAGTGTTCCGCTTTTTCTATATGTAAACGATAAATATCATTTTCTACATTTTTAAGCTCATCACACAAAACCCAAGGACGAAGCATTTTACCCTTATACTTTAAACGTCTTTGGTCGCCCACGTGGTGCTGTAATAACTTCACTAACTGTGATTCATCAATAAACAAATCATCATTAGAATTATTTAAAAAGTCTGTGATTTGCTTAAGAGTCATCACACCAACAGGAGGCTTTTCTAAGAAATCTAAAAAAGCGACTTCGATATCAGAGCGATTGAACTCAATCATATTGCGACGTGCCGGGGTATCAAAGGAATGTGTCCAACGATAGTCTGATAAATCGAGTGTAATTAAGTAAGAATACACCTCGTCAATAAATGTACTATCTTCCAGTAAGTTATATAAATTATCATAATAGTCCTTTGATTTAGCTTTATCGGGTCCATCAAAGGCATTGATACGCCTGTCTTCTTCTCGAAGCACTAACGCATCCCTGTGATTTGTCATAAAAAAGAAATTTGTATAAACAGGAATGGTTTTCTTTGCACCGTATTTTATATTTACTTCCAAATCTTTCTCCGTCAGTGTATCTCGTACTTTATCGCTAATCGCAAAGCGATCGTTACGCTCTTTTACTTCTTCAACACAACATAAAATAGAGCGATACATAAAACCGTTGAATTGGCCATCGACCAAATCACCCATTTTGCATTTCGTACAATTCCATTTACCCAATACTATTTGTAATAACTCGACAACCCAACCACGCCCCGTTCCGTGGGGAACTGAAACCAACATATTAGTGACTTTATTGCGGCGTTCAGGATGTTGTCTAAGAGATGCCATCCATTGTAAGAAATGTTTACGTTCATCTGCGTTAGGGATTAAATACTCAATATGCTCTAAAAAGAAATGCAATTTATCTTTAGAACTTACTTTATTCAATTTTGGAAAATGGAATGTATTGAAATATCTTGCACCGCCTTGTTCTTCAATAAACATATCTTGGCCAGGAAGATAAACAGTACTAATAACCGATTGGCGTTTATGGTTTGAAAGCCACTCTTTCCAGACTGGAACAGGCTCTAACTTATTCTTGCTTACCGCTTTCATAATTGTTATATTAGCAGTATAGTTTTTGAACTCAGAAAGCTTAGGCATATATGAATGGTGCGGATGCTCTAAATCAAGTACACGGTCATTTTCTGCGACATAAACATAACGCCGAACGAACTCCGCCACCCAATCATTGGCGGGGTTTTCTGTATCTGCCGGGATTTCGTCAAACATATCATCATAGAAACCTATTGCATCTAAAAAATCATTATCAGAACGACTAGCACAATGCGCGTGTTGGCATTTGAAATGCCCCATTTCAAAACCACCCGTTTCCGCAGGAAAGTAAGCTGTAGAGGTTTCATTACCGCTATCGCTAGAATGCTCACTCTCAAACGGACAACGAATAAAACGCTCACCGCGATTGCCAATACCGAATACTTCGCAGTTATTGTCTAAGAACTCGGCGACTTCATCAGAAGATAAGCTATCGCCTTGAGACAAATCACGGTTTTTAGAAAGTGATTGTGAAGATTCATCAACGACATCAAGAATCAAGGGTAGCGTTTCCCAGAAGTTATTGAATTCGTTTAATGAAATGGTAGGAATATTCGTTGGTAATCCTCCCTCCCATTCATATCGCACACCACTTGGATGCGTACCTACGGCAACAAATTGCTGACCTTTTGCTAAGAACTCAATCATACCGCCATCAGCTAATCGCATAATACGTTTCGGTAATTGCTCATCTTCAATCGCAAACATAAATAAGCACTTATTAGAGTTTGAACGAAAACGCTTTGGCGGGATAATGCCAAAATAAGATTGTAAAGTATTTGCTACATTTTCAACATCTTTTAGGTTTTCACTATCGACATCTAATGCAACGAGGTATCTTTGTGTACTTTTGTCAAATAGTGGATTATTTGAACTATTACCATAATATGTGAGTGGCTGTTCACATATTATGGTAGGATCGTTTTTTAAACTTGTTTCGTTTGTTTTTTCATCACTTACGCGAATATGTTTATTTATACAGTATTCATTGCCTAAACGAATACAAATCCCTAAGCGATGATCTGTTTTCCACCCTTTGATATCTGAATCTGTAATAGTTCTATTCGTCCAATTAGTAAGTCCCACCATAAAACCATTGTTATTAATAGTAGAAGGTAATTTTCCCTTTGAAGTAATTCTGCTTCTAGGAGATATTTTTATATTTGGATCAGAAACGACAGGTAATAAATCTTGACCTAAACCGAGATCGACAAAATGCTGCCATTCTTCAGATGATGCCCCATAAATTTTATCAGCCATAGATTAATCCTTATTTACTATTACGAAGTACAGACCAATCAATATCAGGACGAAGCTCTTCACATCGCACTTGACCCTTTGTTAATTTTTCGATTTCAGGGCAATACTCAGCTGGGACTTGTCTAGTATTGCTTACCCAAAATGATAAATTAGAAGATTTAACATTTAATGCTTTAGCGAAACCCGCTAAACTTCCTCTTCCTTTATTGTTTAAATAATCTTTTAAAGTCATAAAAATACCTATTTAATTGTTTTTTGATATCAAAAAGATAGCATTTTAAGTATCAAAAATCAATATCTTTTATGTTCTTTATTCGATATCATTTTGATAATAAAATGCTTAATGTAGAGGAGAAAAGGTATGAAAACTATAAAAGAGATTCGTTACAACAATCTTTTATTATTAATAGAAGAAGCGGGGGGAATGCCAACGCTAGAAAAACGAACTAATGTTACTGCAAATTATTTAAGACAGATAAAAAATAAAAATATAATTCAAAATGGTAAACCTAAGGGAATTGGAGATAAAATTGCCTCAAAACTTGAAAAAGGAATGAATAAACCAAAGGGTTGGTTAGATCAAGATCACTCTGACTATGACGTAAATGCAAAAGCACATTGTGTTAAAAAATCATTTTCTTACCCATTAATAAGTGCAGTTCAAGCAGGAGCTTTTACAAGTACTTACGATTTACAAGACAGTGAGGGCTATGAAATGCTTGATAGTGAAACGGCTACTAAAGGAGAGTCCTTTTTCTTACGTATTTCAGGGCGTTCTATGGAGACTAAATTTAGCGAGGGTGATTTAGTATTAATTGATACTGGAAGAGTGCCTCAGCCAGGTAACTATGTTGCCGCAGTTAACGGTTCTGGTGAAGCTACATTCAAAATGTATAAGCAACTCGGGGAATTATCAGAAAGTGGTAATCCACATTTTGAGTTAGTACCTTTAAATAGTGTTTTTCCAACGTTGAGCTCACTAAAACAAGATATAAGAATCATCGGCGTAGCCGTTGAACATAGAAGTTATTTGTAAAAAAAGTGATACATCGTACCGCTTAATGTAATTTAGAAAAGAAGGAAAATATATGCATTCGATTTCACCATACGCATTACGTTGTTTTGATAAAAATATACAACAAATAAAGAGGAAGAAAACAGGTGGGTATCATAAATTAACTAATATTAAAGATGATAGTCTATATAATATTCTGATTGAATTTATTAATAGTAGATCTCAAAACTTCGAAAAATATAAAGAATCTAAACAAGTATACAGGTTTTCTAATATCAACTCTGAGCCTGAAACGGACGTGTACTGTTGGATTGAGATTGGTGATTATGGTACAGAAAACGATATAATAGACATTGATACAGGTAAAATTAGTTTTCAAAAAACACAACAAAATGCCTTAATTAATAAATTTTATATTCATTTTCATATTCCAAAAGATACCACGACTGCATTAATGTTTATTCATAACTATCGTTATGGTGGAGCTAAAACACTATTTGATTCAGAATTTAAAAAATTTTTCAAAGATAGAACGAAACTGACACTCCAAATATTCCCATTTGCTCATAAAAAGGCGGTAGACGCTTGGCAAGATGCAAATGTAAAGGATTTAAAAGTAATAGGATATGAACAAGTATCAAAGTTTTCTGATTCAGCGGATGCGTTGAAAGCACTTTCTGAAGGGAATGAGGTTGAATTATCAATAAAACCACAGAGAAACGGTTCTTTGGGTAAGTTTAAAGAATTGTTTGATAAGAAGAGTCAAAAATATTCTTTAATTCAGGAAGTTGCTCCAGAAACAAAAGGGATTAAAGTTGAAGTAGAAATGAATGGGAATTATAGAACTTTTTCAGTTTACCATCCAAAAGGAACTGGAAGACGCTCTTATGAAATAGAGATTGACAATGACATTGAAATGGAAAAGAATATGCCTACATTCGAATCTATGCAAATATTAGCAAAACAATTAATTAAAGATTTTATATTCCTTATGGAATAGTGGAGATTAAAAATGAGTGCAAAAATAAATATTCTATATATCATCAAAGAGCATTTTTGTACTTTGACGGATAATAAGGGAAAGCTATCTAAAATAGATATTCTTACTTTTTTTGTACTTCCAATATTCATATCAGTAACTTTTTCTTTTTATGAAATAGGAATGACAAAAGATATTACATCATTAATTATCAGTTTTTCATCTATTATAGTTTCACTTCTTGTCAGTGTTTTAATACTTGTTTATAGCACTTACGACAATATAGAGAAGAATGAAGATAATATAAGTAATCTCAAAAGAAAGGTACTTGCTGAATTATTTAGCAATATATCATATACAATACTTTCAGGTATTATTTTGGTTGTTTTTTGCTTAATACTGAATTTTTTACAGGTTAATGAATTACAGCAGTTTACTTATAAAATAACTATAAACGGTAATGGTATTGATCTTGTAAGATACTTTTATACTCCAGTAATTATTTTCTTCCTACTACAGATGCTATTAACACTTTTAATGACTCTAAAAAGGCTTAATATAATATTTTTTGCAAGAACTTAAAGATACTAAAAAATCTCATTATTAGCTACTAACATTCCCTTAGTAGCTATTTTTTTTGCAAATTTCTCACCCAAAGCTACCGCTTATATATCTAAAAAACGTGATCTAACTCACATTTTCAAAAATTCGCAAAAAAAGATTTCTTTATAAATCAATATGGTATCTAAAAAATAGTATTTTAGGCTCAAAAAGATATCAAAAAGATATTGACATAAATAATATCTTTAAGATATCATTTGTCACATAAAACAAATTGCTCTTTAAAAACCTGAATAACTCTCTATAGCCTACGTGTTAGGTTCGTAAACGTGTACGAGAGAGGCTGAGGCAAGCACGTATCAAGCTATTACCCTTATTTATTTTTTATAAGTGAATAAAGGTAATAGTTAACTAGGAGAAAAACCTATGGCAAAAGTTATCATAAAAAGAAGTGCTACTAAGTTTTCTAATAAAAAAGATATACGCTTAAAAGGTAAAGCGGGTCGCAAAGCGAGAATGTTCCAAAAATCTCGTAAGATAGAAAACGTATGGCAAAAAGCGGTAGAAAAACCAAGTAAAGTGGATAGTGTACTTTCGATGGTATCCGCTAAAAAAGCTATCAGAGACGTAGCGCTACCCAAGAAAAGCTACAAACAGGCACATATTCCAACCGCAACTGCGAAACAAAAACGTTGTTGTGGTCATAGAGATTTAATTTAATCATCATAATCACCGCCCGCTTAATCGCGGGCTTTTTTATACCTAAAAAACAGGAGAATAATAATGTCGTTGGAGCAAACATTACAAGAAAATACTGCAGCAGTAAATAAGCTGAGTGAAATACTGCAGAGTCTATTTGAAAAAGGTATTGAGATACCGAAAAAAGTAAAAAAAGAAGCTAAGGCACAAGTTAAGGCACAAGCTAAGGAGGAAGCTAAGGCACAAGCTACCGATAAAGTGGATTTAGTTTCTCTCCGCCAAAAAGCCGCCGAGCTAACTGTTAGCGTGGCTAAAATAAATCGAGAAAGCGTTGTTTCATTGTTGGCGGAGTTCAATGTAAAAAAACTAACGGATGTATCGGATTCTGATATTGAACAGTATTTTAATAAATTGCTGAAGTTAAAAGAAGAGGTAACCAATGCCGACTAAACACGCACTACTTTCTCCAAGTGGTGCGCATAGATGGTTAAATTGCCAAGGTTCGTTACTTCTTGAGTCTCAATTTGAAAATACCACATCGGATGCTGCGGTTGAGGGAACAACCGCCCACGCGTTAGCTGAAATATGTTTAACAGAAAACAAAGCACCTGCGGATTTTCTAGGGAAAATTATAGAAGAGGGCTTTGTTGAAGTAGACCAGGATATGGTGGATTACATTTCAACCTATATTCAAGAAATCAGGTCTGCAGCACAAGGGGCGATTTTACATATAGAAGAAAAGGTAGATATTTCGCCTTATATTGAGCAAAAAGACGTATTCGGAACCGTGGATGCTTTAATTATTTCAAATGATGAAATACAAGTCCACGACCTAAAATACGGAATGGGTGTAAAAGTAGATGCTAAAGACAATGAGCAATTACAAATGTACGCATTGGGAGCGTATGCACTCTATCAATTCGGTTTTGATATTAAACAAGTTCGAATGGTAACACACCAGGTACGACTTAATTCAATATCAGAATGGGTTATCTCAATTGAAGAGTTGCTTAAATTTGGAGAAAAAGCAAAACAGAAAGCCGCGCAAGTCATTGCTATTTACGATTCAGGAGAATTAAAAGAGCAAGATTTCAACCCAAAAGATAAAACCTGCAAATTCTGCAAAGCTAAAGCACATTGCAAAGCATTAGCACAACACGTAGCGGATTTAGTTGCAGATGATTTTGTTAATCTTGATGAAGAGATAGATTTAAGTGCAGGTATCAATAAGCTTGCAACCTGTGATAACTCACACATTGCAAAACTACTCCCCCAGTTAGATTTAATCGACGGTTTTACAAAAGCGGTAAGAACTCGAGCAACATCCGAATTATTAAGTGGAAACGATATACCGGGGTACAAACTCGTTGCAGGACGTAAGGGTGCAAGAAAGTGGACTGACGAAGAACGTGTTGAACAAGAATTGCGAAAACTTGCAAAAGTTAGCGATATTTACACGAAAAAACTTATCACACCAACCGTCGCAAACAAACTCTTTAAAAATGCACCAAAAAAAATCGCAAGACTACAGGACTTTATCACGCAAGCCGAAGGTTCTCCTTCAGTTGTTCCTGAAACGGATAAAAGACCTGCATTAGTTATCAATGAAGTCGCTGATGACTTCGACAATTTAAACCAACCATAAAAGGAAAAACCAATGAAAGTAAAATTAAAAGATGTACGTTTAGCATTCCCTGCATTGTTTCAAGCGAAAACAATTAATGGCGAGGGAGACCCACGTTTTAGTGCTACGTTTCTATTAGAAAAAAATAGCGCTAATGCTAAAGCCATTGAAAACGCTATTAATCAAGTCGCAAAAGACAAATGGGCTGATAAAGCGGAAGCGATACTAAAAGGTATTCGCACGCGAAACGCTGTTTGTTTGCACGATGGTGCTGAAAAAGCTGAGTACGACGGTTTCGATGGCAAGATGTATGTTTCGGCGAGTAACTCCGCAAAACCTAAAATTTTGGATAGAGACAAAACAGAGCTTATCCAAGCAGACGGTAAGCCATACGGCGGTTGCTATGTAAATGCCGTTATCGACATCTGGGCTCAAGATAATAAATACGGTAAACGTATTAATGCGTCATTAATGGGTGTTCAATTCTTCCGTGATGGCGATGCGTTTGCCGGTGGCGGTGTTGCTAGCGAAGATGATTTCGAGGACTTAGGTGTCGATGAAAACGACACTGATTTAGTGTAACTAATTAAGAGGAAATAAAAATGGATAAAACAAATATTTACGATTTTATGGGGGAGCTTGATGCGGGTATTTTTGAACAAAAGATAGCAGCGGCTCTTTCTGACGTAGCACTTGGTGTAGTTAATCATAATAAAGAGGGTAAGGTCACCCTTGAATTTAAAGTGAAGAAAATGGACAGTGATAACCCACAGGTTCAAATCTCACACAAACTCACGTACGCCAAACCAACCAAACGCGGTAAATCTTCAGAAGAAGATACAACGGCTACACCGATGTACGTACATAAAGGCGGTAAGCTCAGCGTTACACCTGAAAAAGTGGATAATGCACTATATCAACGCGATAGTGAAAACCCAACAGTTGTTTATAAAGTAAATTAATAGGAGCATTAAAAATGGAAAAAACAAGTATTCAACAAATTAAAGATTTAGCCTTATCAAGTGTTAAAGTAGAAAACAGCGATTTTCCTATCGCAATTTTACCTAACAATATGGAAATCCATTCGCTTGAAAAACATAACCTACACCGCAATCAATTCCGTGCCAGATTTGTAACAGAGAATTTTCATAGCTGCATTAATTATGCTAAACAAATGCCATCAGCAAACGCACAATGCTTTATTAACGCGGAACGTTTAGGTGCTGAGATTGTTTTCGATTTTGGTGATACAGCTAACCCATTACACGCTAAAAACCGAGCGGTTTTGGTGATGCAAAAAACAGCTGCATATCAAGCCATATGTAACTTCACAGGTGTGAAGCACAACCAAAAGGATTTTTCAGAATGGCTGGAAGACTGGAGTGAACACTTGGAGGCATACTCAGAAGACGATAAGCCAATGGGGGTTACAAAAGCAGTTCAAGCAATTCGAAAAATGACGTTAGATTATGCTCGTAATGAAGAGCACGAAGTCAGTGATTTCGCAGCGAAAAAATCAGCAATGGAAAGCGTTGAAGCAAAAAGCAAATTGGAGCTTCCTAAATACTTTGTATTCCACACTACCCCATACAATAGTTTAAACGCTCGTGATTTTGTATTGCGTTTGTCTGTATTAACAGGTGGCGATAGCCCAACACTCGTGGTTCGCTTAGCTAAAGAAGAGCAAATCAACGAAGCTATTGCACAAGAGTTTGCCGATAAATTAACAGAAGCGTTAAAAGAAACTGGTATAAAAGTTAATATTGGAAGTATTAGTATTTAAAATAGTATATGCCCTCTCGCGAGGGCTTTTTATGAAAATAAAATTAATTATTGACAATACCTTGCTAAAAATTAAGATCATAATATATCCACAAAATTATGGGAAATCATTATGAAAACTGTAAAAGCAGAACTTACCAAATTAAAAAATCATATTAAAAACGAATTTCAAGATAATCATCTTTTCCTTGAAACATTTTCTCTCAATGCGATTGAAAAAGAAATCAATGAACTATATCCACTACTCGCAAAAATTGAATTAAGTAAAAATACTCTTGAAATTATTTATACCAAGAGAACATCATTGAATTTACTTAAAAAGCTCAATAGACTTGCTAAGCAACGTGAATGGAATGATTTTATTGAACTTAGATTTATTCGTTATCTTGTTGAACTAAAAGCAATAATAAAACAAATCTATTTATTAGAAGTTAAAGGAGAATTAAGAAGCGAAGAAGAATTGAGTGCGTTATCTAGTGACCTTGAAAAAATAAAGGAAAATCTTCAACAACATACCAAGCTAGAAACTCGATTAAAACAAGATCAAGAAACCTTTGAAAGCCTAAAAAAATCACTTAAAACACTTCAAACTAACTACGAAGAAAGTGAAGAGCAAGCAGAAACAATCCAAGAATGGTTTGATGAATTACAGCCTATCTATAAAGATTTTATAGAATATGACCAAACGGCAAAACATAAATTATCCTTAATTGCAACAATGGCATCATCAGCCGAAGCTGACAAGCCTAAAATAGAAAAATACAAAAAGGAGATCGAAGAAATGATTACTCTATTTAAAAAACAAAAAGATGATATTCAAGAAATTATTGAAGATGCAAATCGAGCAAGTATGGCTGGTTCTTTTAAAAAGCAAGCCGACAATATTAACGCAAAAATGCAATGGGCGAATGGTGTTTTAATAGGTTCTCTACTACTTACTGCGGGAATCTCCTGCTGGGGATTTGAAACAAGTTTCAACCCAACGGAAAATACATTTAACTGGATACATTTTTTTGCAAAATCAGCGATATCATTACCACTTTTAGTACTTGCGTGGCTAAAAGCAAAAGAATACTCTTACCTATTCAGATTGCGTGAAGATTATGCCTACAAATATTCATCAGCAATGGCATTTGAAGGGTATAAAAAGCAAATCCAAGAACAAGATCCTGAGTTACAACACGAACTATTACAAATCGCTGTCGATAATTTAGGTTCAAAACCAACAAAAGTATTTGATAAAGAAATCAATAGCACGCCACTAGAAACTATTATTGACGGAGTAGGAAAGAGAATAGACAAGGGATTAAGTGAATTATCTAAGCGTACTGACCTCTAAAACCGTGAAACAGATCACAGAAAATAATCTATTTTCTCGGTAGAATAGAGCTTTATTTTACCAAAGGAGTTTTTTTATGAAGAAATTATTAGCAGTTGGTTTATTAAGTCTTGGATTGGTAGGATGTATAGTACCTCCTAAAGAATATCAGTTTGATAAATCTAGACAATATACTCAGTCATTTAATGAAGTGTGGACTAAGATCACAAAGTTTTATGCACTTAATAATATTGATATTAAAAGTATTGAGAAAGCTAGTGGTATCATCGTCGCGGATGTGGGTACTTTTGACCATACCATAGCCTCGTGTAAGGTGATCCCTTTTGCACTTGATGCATCCTCAGTGGGGAAATTAAATACTTTTGTTGAGAAAACACAGCCAATTACGGTTACCGTAAATGCCAAGTTTAGTAAAAAGGCTCGTATGAGTGATGGAGCGACTTACCCAGTTGAGTGTAACTCTACAGGACTTTTAGAAACACAAATTCTAGATTTTATTGGCAAGTAATACCTAAAACAAAAGCTCACAATTCAGTGAGCTTTTTTATTTGACAAACCGCTCCCTTTCGGATTATTATAACCGCACTATTTAACGCAAGCGGTTATCCGCACCCGACAGCATAGCGGTTTTTTTATGCCTAAAATTTAGCATAGTAACGATCTATGATCGGGTTTAGAGAACCTAATAAAATACCCTTTGGGGAATAAGTTCCGCCAGCTTGCGTTGGTAGTTGAAGCCCGATCACCCTACTAAAGTGATCGAATTACTAACTAAAACGCAAGGTATTAAAAAATGTCAAATTTAACTCAATTCAATTTCAAATCTAATCAAGTTCGTGTAGAAACTAAAAATAATCAACCATTATTTTGTTTAACCGATGTGGCTAATATTTTAGAAATACGTAACGCAAACCCTAGTCGTTTCAATATGAAAGAAGACGGTATACATAAAATGTATAGTGTCGATTCTCTTAATAGAAAGAATGAAATTACTTTTATTAACGAAGCAAACTTATACCGAGTAATTTTCAGATCTAACAAAAAAGAAGCTGTAGAGTTTCAAGATTGGGTATTTGAAGAAGTATTACCAACAATTAGAAAAACGGGAAACTATTCAATACAACAACCAAAATCCCATACCCAAACAAAACCGATTAATATTCCAAAAAAATTAAATGTAGGAGGGGTGATCGTTCACCCGATAAAAATTAACGGGCAAGCCTATTTTACTGCAAGAGAATTAGCTTGTGCATTTGGATATACAAAATCAGATGCAATATTACGAAAATACCGAGAGTATAAAAGGCTATTTAAAGAGGGAATGGTTCAAACAGCTCAACACTACGTTACCAATCTTGTCGGCAAACGAACGCTAACCTTAAGTTATGCCTTTAGTATTGAAGCCCTACGATTAATTGAAGCTCAAATGAACCCTAAAGCAAGAAGAAATACCTTTAGACTTGGCTTAGCAAGACTGGAAAGAGCCTTAGAAAATCCGCAACTAAATTTACCTATCCAACGACCTGATTTACCTGTGCAAATATCCCCAACGGTAATAGAAAAGCCGATAGGATTAAATCCGGGTCGTTGGTTTGTGAATGTCGACGACAATTGCAATATTACTACCCTTATGAACCTAGAAGGAAAAAGTATTGTTGAGGCAGAACTCTACGACCAACTCAAAGGCGAAACTCGAATGATGGCAAAATTAATGCAAGAGCTAGCGGAAAGAATGAAAATTGCAAGTGGCGAATGCAGTCCATCTCGCTTCGACATACCACTATTACAACCTAAAAACCTGTAGGTAAGGAGTAATTATGAAAAGGGACTGGGAATTAGTTCGTAAAATTCTGATAAAACTCGAGGAGAAAGTTGATGATTCAGACTTGGATTCTGATTGCTTTAAAAAGTATCCATCAGACGTTGTAGCGTATCACTATAAACTTTTATCCCAAGCAGGGCTAATTGAAATTATAGATAACTCAACGGTATCTGAAGAAGATTTCTCCGCCAAACAATTAACGTGGCAGGGACACGAGTTTTTAAATCAAATTCGGCACGATACTGCGTGGAATAAGATTAAAGCAACATTAAAAAATAAAGGAATAGATATTTCTTTTGAAGCGATAAAGGTAGTAAGTAAAACCTTTATTACTAGCTTGCTTTCTTAACCCAAAATTTGCAAAAACTTAACACAATCTGACCGCTTGTAGAAATATAAGCGGCGGATTGTTGCACCCAAATTTCAGGAAAAGGTGGAAAAAAATGACAATGACAACACTTATCTCAATTGAACATCAAATTTTAAATAATGAAATTGTACAAACAATAAATGCCAGAGAATTACACCAGTTTTTGGAAAGTAAACAAGATTTCTCAACGTGGATTAAAAACCGTATTAAACAATATGACTTTTCTGAAAATGTAGATTATATCCTGCTCCACAAAAAAATGGAGCAGGTTTCAGGGAGTAAATACCTAATGGAATACAATATCAGTCTAGATATGGCAAAAGAGCTTTCAATGGTTGAACGCAGTAAAAAAGGCAAACAAGCTAGACAGTATTTTATTGAGTGCGAAAAACAGGCAAAACAAAATGTAATACTTCCAAAAAATTATGCTCAAGCATTACGGGCTTACGCTGACCAAGTAGAAAAAGTAGAAGAACTTAAACATACCAAAGCTGAAATAGGTTCAAGAAGAGAGGCGACAGCAATGGCAACGGCAAGTACAGAGAAACGCCGTGCTGAAAAGCTACAAGTTGAATTAGATAAATCAAAAGAATACGCCACAGTAAAACGTATGGAAATGCTTTATCACGGACAAAAATTTAATTGGCGAGAATTAAAATCTACCTCAAACGAAATGAATTTACCGCCTATAGATGTTTTTGATGCCAATTATGGCACGGTTAAAAGTTATCACCGTGATGTATGGCAAGAAACTTACGCATTAGGTTTTTAATAAAAAGGTGGAAAAAATGGACATCTTATTAGACAGAACTAACCAAATCCTTTTTGGCATTATCTTATCTGCTTTCTTTTTATTAAGTATCACGACGAATATAGATGATGAAACGGCGAATGCCATAAATACTTGCCAACTGCAACAAGGCACTTGGCACGAAACAGGAAAAGGGGGCTATTGTGATTGACCCGAGAGATATCCTTTACACAACGCTATTTTTATTATTCATCACCCTTATTCAAAATTTAGCAGAGGCACTTTAACTATGACAACTCTTTATGCAGATTTAGAAACTTACTCCTCAACACCCATAAAAAATGGTGTTCACGCTTACGCAGAGCAAGCAGAAATCTTACTTTTTGCTTATGCGTTAGAAAGTGAAGATGTACAAGTATGGGATTGTACAGCGGAAGATATGCCAGAAGATTTAAAAGAGTATTTAGCCGACCCAACTATTACTTTATGCTTTCATAACTCGCACTTTGACCGCACTATTTTGAGTCATACTATGCCAAATGCTATAGCGGGTGGCATAGAAAGATGGTTTGATACTATGGTTCAAGCATACTGGCATAGTTTACCGGGTAGCTTGGGTGAATTAAGTGAAATTTTTAATTTGGATATAGGGGATGCAAAAGATAAAGCAGGTAAACAGCTTATTCAACTTTTTTGCAAACCAAGACCTAAAAATAGCAAGCTAAGACGAGCAACCAGAGAAACACACCCTGCGGAATGGGAACGCTTTAAACAATACGCGACACTAGATATTAAAGCAATGCGAGTGCTTCACTCAAAAATGCCGATGTGGAATGCTACGCAGGAAGAAAAGCAACTTTGGTATTTAGACCAAAAAATTAATGATAGAGGGTTTGAAGTTGATATTGAACTAACCCAATCTGCTATTAAAGCAATAGATAAGCAGAAAAAGGGGTTAGCAAAACGAACGTTAGCACTAACAGATGGTGAGGTGTCATCAACAACACAAAGGGATGCGTTACTATCCCATCTTCTATCAACTTATGGCGTAACACTTCCTGATTTAACGGCGAGTACAATTGAAAGGCGTTTATCAGACCCAGAGTTGCCAGAAGCAGTAAAAGAATTGTTATCTACGAGATTAATTGCCAACGCAACGAGTTCAAGTAAATATAAAAAATTATTAGGAGCGGTAAGCTCTGACAGTCGGTTACGAGGCACCTTGCAATTCTGTGGTGCGACACGCACAGGTCGATGGGCAGGGCGAACATTCCAACCTCAAAACTTGCCTCGCCCTACACTTAAACAACACGATATTGACTTAGGTATTGAGGCGTTAAAAAGTGATGTTGCGGAGTTGGTATATGACAGTGTTACCGAGTTAGCAAGTGCCGCACTTCGGGGCTGTATTGTTGCGCCAAAGGGCAAAAAACTTGTAGTTTCGGACTTATCCAATATCGAGGGAAGAGTGCTTGCTTGGTTAGCAGGTGAAGATTGGAAAATCCAAGCCTTTGCAGATTTTGATAGGGGGCAAGGCCACGACCTTTATAATCTCGCTTATGCAAAATCTTTCGGTATAAAGCCTGAAAAAGTCACTAAAGACCAAAGACAAATCGGAAAAGTGCAAGAACTGGGATTAGGTTATGAGGGTGGAGTAGGTGCGTTCTTAACGTTCGCGAGTGCATATCGCTTAGACTTAAATGACCTCGCTAAATCAGCAAAGATTCCGCCACACATCAGAGAAGCCTCTACTCGAGCGTGGGATTGGGCTGTTAAACAAAAACGAACATACGATTTAACAAAAGAAATTTTTATTGTATGTGACTCAATAAAACGAATGTGGCGAGAGGCACATCCAAATATATGTAGTCTTTGGAAAGGGGTAGATAATGCGGTTCGCAGTGCGATACAAAAGCCACATTCTATATATACAGTTGGACGTTTAAGAGTTCTCCGCCAGGGGGCTTGGCTAAGGATTGAGTTACCCTCCGGGAGATATTTATGTTATCCCGGGATTAAAATTGACGAACTCAATCGCATTACTTATATGGGGATAGATACTTATACGCGTAAATGGAAGCGTTTAACAACGTACTCTGGAAAACTGGTTGAAAACATAACACAAGCAACGGCTCGGGATGTAATGGCTGTCAATATGCAATTGATAGATCAATACGGCTACTCTATTATTTTAACGGTTCACGATGAAGTGATTACTGAAGCTCCAGATACTACTGAATATTCACATCAACATTTAAGCGAATTGCTTTCAACTCAACCAAAATGGGCAACAGACTTGCCACTTAATGCCGGTGGGTTTGAAGCATATCGATATAAAAAGGATTAACAATGGCATATACAACAGAAATTGAAGAACTACCTGATAATCGCGGGTGGGTTGGGCGAATAAAAAATGAAAAGAATAGAGAGATATATAAAACCTCGAATTTTTGTGCAAAAGAGCTCGCTATTACGGCATTAAATAAATTTATTCGTTATCACAATGATACTTTTGGAAAAAATATTCCAGAAGTTCCCCAAATTTCAATGTTTGGGTGATTTATGCTTCGAGAAAGAGACATTGAAAAAAATCTCGTGGATGAAGTTAAAAACCGCGGTGGGATTGCGTATAAGTTCGTTAGCCCTGGGCGAGCGAATGTTCCGGATAGAATAGTCGTACTTCCAAATAGTCGTTTGATTTTCGTTGAATGTAAAGCACCGAAGCAAAAACCACGTGCAGGGCAAATCAGAGAGATTGAACGATTGCGAGCGTTAGGTCACCGAGTTGAAATCATAGATAGTTATGAGGTAGATCATTTATGGCAAGATTAGAGTTTAAACCTCGCCCATATCAACATTTAATCATTGATTATATCATCAATAACCCCCGTTGCAGTATCTGGGCAGGGATGGGAACCGGTAAAACATCATCAACATTAACAGCGATAGATTTACTTTTTTTAAGCGGTATTATTACTCCCCCAGTACTTGTTATTGCTCCGCTCAGGGTAGCAAGCTCAACGTGGGTTGATGAAGTAGAAAAATGGCAGCACTTATCAGATATGAGAGTTGTTGCGCTTGTTGGCAAACCTCAAGAGCGTTTATTAAAGCTGCAGACTAACGCAGATATTTACACCATTAACTATGAAAACATCCCCTGGTTAGTAGAAACTTTAGGAGATGATTGGCAATTCTCTACTGTAATCGCAGATGAAAGTACTAAACTAAAAAACTACAGAGCGAGAAAAGGCGGAAAGAGAGCTAAATATCTTGCAAGAGTAGCACACAGCAAAGTTACAAGATGGGTAAATTTAACAGGCACCCCATCACCAAACGGCTTAATTGACCTATGGGGTCAGCAATGGTTCACAGATAAAGGAAAACGATTAGGCGTAACCTTTACTGGATTTAAAGATCGTTGGTTCAGGTCTATCCCCATTGGTACAACTGGATTTTTTAAAACCGAGCCATACCCCTTTGCACAAGATGAAATCCAAAACGCACTCCAAGATTGTTGCTTATCAATTCAAGCAGAAGACTATTTTGATATAAAGAAACCTATACAAACACGAATAGACGTAGATTTACCGCCAAAAGTAATGAAGCTCTACAAAGATTTTGAAAGAGAAATGTTTATCGAAATAGCGAATGAAGAAATAGAGGCGATGAGTGCTGCGGCTAAAACACAAAAGTGTTTACAACTTGCAAGTGGGGCTGTCTATACCGAAAGCGGAGAATGGATTGAAGTACACAAAGCAAAACTACAAGCATTAGAAAGTATTGTAGAAGAAGCTGCGGGTACGCCAGTTCTAGTCGCATATCACTTTAAAAGTGATTTAGCTCGATTAAAAAAACATTTTCCCCAGGGAAAAGAGTTAGACGCAAACCCAAAAACAATAAGAGATTGGAACAAAGGAAAAATCCCAATCTTATTCGCGCATCCAGCGAGTGCGGGACACGGATTAAACCTACAAGATGGTGGGAATATTCTCGCTTTCTTTTCTCACTGGTGGGATTTGGAACAGTACCAACAAATCTTGGAACGTATAGGTCCTACAAGACAAGCACAAGCAGGACATAATCGTCCTGTATTTATATATCACATTGTCGCTAAGGGAACATTAGACCAAGCAGTTATAGAAAGGCGAGATAGTAAAAAAACTGTACAAGAAATTTTATTAGAATCAATGAAACCTGAATAGGAGGTAAAAAAGCGACATATTAAGAGAGAAAGCCGTAAAGGATAGCGACACTAGTAATGCACCCACACTACTAGTGCCAGCTATGCAGGGATTTTCTGCATATAGCCATACGCCATCCCCCCGATCGGGTAGGCGGATTTTAACAGAAAATTTTGGTAATATGGAAAAAATATGCAAAAAATTAAAGAGATCCGTTGTAAAAAGTGTAGAAAACTTCTTGCGAAATATAAAAAAGTACAGTACTTAGAAATTAAATGTGTACGTTGCAAGAAAATTAATACTTTTAATTAACAGAATTGAGTGTCTGAGTATCCAGAATACCAGAGCGCCATAATTACCTGAGGAAAAATTATGGCAAAAAAGAAAATAGTAATTTGGGCATTGTTTGACAGCGGAAACGGGTGCTACTCACAAGCCGCTAAAACGTTTTCGAATATTAAAATATATCCAATTGGTATTGATATTGAAAATAAAAATAAGCATTTTATCAAGCTGAATTTAGCTGACTACTCAAGATTATTTGGAGTAAATAAGCTATTTAAAAAACTGGATAGATTACCAAAACCTGATGTTATTATCGCAAGCCCACCGTGCGAAAGTTTTAGCGTAGCAAGCGCTATGCGGGGAGGAAATGCTTGTTGGAAACAAGAAGATAAAAATGGGTCTCGCTTTGTGATTCGCAATAGAAGAGATTATGAAATACCACAGGTTCCACGAGTACACTTTCGCTACGAAAAATCATTTTTAAACAGAGTGAACGGCGAATTATGTATTTTCAATACAATTGAAATTATTAAACGTTATCAACCTAAAATTTACATTATTGAAAATCCTTATGCTAGTAGAATGTGGGACTATATTGAAAAAGTTTTGGGATTTCATATAGAGTATGACAACCCAACATACTACGGAAATTACAATTATCCAGTTAAAAAACCAACAAAATTTAAAAGTAATATTCCTCTTTCTCTTAAATATGAGAACTATTATTCAGGGGTAAAATTAAGCAATGTTTTAAAAACATACAATGCAAGGTCTAATATCCCCCTTGCTCTTATTCGAGATATTTATCGCGAAATAATAAGAGTTTTCAATTAACAAAACCACTATTTTTAAGTCACATAAGCCTTTTTTAATTAAAAAAGGCTTTTTCTTTATGAGGTAATCTATGCGTAAATTAAAAAAAATGGAAAAGGATACCAACATCCAATTAACAATTGAACAGTTTGAAATGGTAGAAAAAGTTGTTTTACAGAATAAAAGTGCGGCTCGCCTTCTTTTATTCTTCATAAAAGAAAAAGCCAAGCATTCTACCGTTAAGTTAAGCTATTCAGAAATAATGGAACGGCTTTTTATATCGTATCCACTGGTTAGAGTTGGCATACGGTTTTTACAAAATAACGGCTATTTAGAGAAGCAAGATTTTAGAACTTTAAAAGCCACCGAAAAACCCACATTTAATTTATTAAAATTTTAATTGGAGAAATCAAAAATGAAAAATAACATTGAAGATTTAAACAATCACTTGTTTGCACAACTAGAAAGACTTGGTGATGAAGATTTGACTGATGAGCAATTAAAAACAGAAATTGAGAGGACGAAAGCAATTACTGGTGTTGCAGGAAAGCTTATTGAAAGTGCTAATACTTCTTTGCAACACGCACAGATTGTTCTCGAGTATGGACAGCTTACTGAAAATGCAAAAATACCTAAATTGTTAAGTAAGTAAAAAAAAATGAAAGGGAAAAAAATTCATTATTCAAAAGCTGAGTTAATTTGGATTGAGTTAAATCAAAAAGGTAAAAGTCGTAAAGACTTAACTCTAGAATTTAACAGCAAGTTTAATCGGAAGCTATCTGTTGCTCATCTTTCCGCTCTTTGTAAGCGGAGAAACTGGAAAAATGGATTGTCTGGACAATTTGTTAAAGGTGCTGTTTCCTGGAATAAAGGAAAGAAAGGTTTAACGGGTCCAAATAGAACTTCTTTTAAAAAAGGTGAAATCCCGCCTAAGACACTTCCTGTAGGTTCAACAAGATTGTCTGTTCAAGGCTATTATGAAATTAAAATCTCAGAGCCGAATAAGTGGGCTTTAATGCACAGGGAAATTTGGACTAATCATTATGGAGAAATAGCGAACAATGAAGTAATTGTTTTTAAAGACGGTGACAAAAGCAACTGCGATATAGAAAATCTAATGAAGATTAATCGAGGGGCATTATGTATCGCTAATCGATATTTTTCAAAGTATCCAAACAAACTCAAAGAGACTGTTTATTTAATGGCTCAATTAAAATATAAATCAAGTCAAAGAGGAAAATAAAATGTTAGACATAACAAAAACTAGGTGTTGGTCAAAGGTTGATAAACAATACATTCCAATATCTAGTATAGATTTTTCGCCCCAAAAAGTAGACTTTATTATCAACAAAGAGAGCATTTGGCGAACTAGTGATGAGGTCTTATTAGAGTTTTCAACTGGGGTAGAAGATTGCAACGGCAAAGAAATTTATAAAGGGGATATTATTCGTTATCGCGATAAAATTTACTACGTTGTGTTTATTGACTGTGAATTTAGACTAACTACGGGCAAAGGTTATGATACTAATAACGCTGTTAGTTTAAATGAGGATGTAGCTTACGAATCAAAAATTATCGGTAATATCAACGAGAACCCTGAAATATTTAGATAATTCAAATCCGTGAAACAAAAAAAAACAATCGCTTATACGAGCGGTTTTTTTTATATCTGAAAAGTAGAGGAAAACAAAATGAAAAATAACACTGTACAAGAAACCCTAGAAAAGCGTGGTGAAACCTATGGCAATTTTGAAGATGTTGCACAAACATCGCAAGATCTAAAAAGCGTAGTAATACACGCAGGGAACCGAGGTAAGCTTACAGATGTACAACGTGAGGCTCTAGAGATGATTTGCGTAAAACTCGCACGCATTGCAATAGGCAACCCTAATTATGAAGATAATTGGCTAGATATCGCAGGATACGCAACGCTTGTCGTTGATTCTATCGCAGGAGAAGGAGTAGAAAATGGAAACAATAGTAATTATTCCAGCTAAAACAATGCCGATTTCAAAATACTGTGAAACTTTCGGTTTGACTTTACCACAAATCAATCGGAGATTGGAACGAGGTATTTGGCAAGAGAACATTCACGTTTTAAAAGTTGAGGGTTGTAAAGAGCGGATTATAGACTTGGAAGAGGTGGACAAATGGGCAAGACAAAACAAATGCCAAGTGGTGTAACGATAAGGAAACATAAGACCACCGAAACTATCAATATCAGCTTTTCATATAAAGGTATTCGTTGTAGAGAACCTTTAAACATTCCAGTCAACCAATCTAACATTAAGTATGCAGGTCGTTTAGTCGGCGAAATTTTAAATAAAATCGAAAGAAATACATTTAACTACGCCGATTACTTTCCAAATTCCAGAAAATTAAAACTTTTTGGCAAGATGGTAGAGGGAGTAACTGTAATTGTTTACTTAGATGAATACCTAGAAACCTGTAAATCTAGGAAATTATCGCCATCCACAATCGACGGGTACTTAAAAATCAAGGGGCAATTAAAACATTTTCATAATGTTGCCGTATCTCAACTTACACCTGCGATGATTAAAAATTGGATTAAGCAACAAGAAACAAAAACAAAGACAATACGTAATCGATTGTCTTTTTTAAAGTCTGCACTGGATGAAGCAGTAACCGATGGCGTTATAACAATAAATCCAGTGTCGCTTGTAACTGTTGCTCGATATAAATCAACAGAAACAGACAGTAATAAAAAAGATTATATTGTCGATCCTTTTTCACCGACCGAAATAAATGCTATTCTTGAAAGTTGTAAATACGAACAGTGGCGTAATTTATTTCAATTTGCGTTTAGGACTGGATTACGCAGTTCTGAATTATGTGCTTTGCGTTGGATTGATATAGATTTTGAAGATAAAACGGCTCACGTACAAACAGCAAAAGTAACGAAAGGCGTTGTAAAAGGTACAAAAACAAAATCAGGAAATCGAATAGTAGAATTAGATGATGTAGCAATATCCGCAGTTAAAGATCAACTTAGTTTTACTAAAGATAGTGATTTTGTATTTAATGATCCAAAAACTAAAAAAGGTTGGCAAAACGCAGATGCAATACGCAAAAAAGCGTGGGTACCAACTCTTAAAAAATCAGAAGTTCGATATAGAAACCCCTATCAAACCCGTCACACTTTTGCGACACGTCATATCAGTTTAGGAGCAAACCTTTTCTGGTTATCAAAACAAATGGGACATAAAGGTCCTGAGATGTTGCTTCGAGTGTATGGCTCATTTCTCAAAGAATACGAAGCTTTAAAAAACTAAACCTCACGGATCACCGACGGATCATTTTAAGTTGTATCTGTGTTGTATTAAAATTGAGTGATTTTAAATAAATGCTTGATTTGCAACGCTTAGTTGTATCGCTGTTGTATGAAAATTGGTGGAGCTGGGGGGAGTTGAACCCCCGTCCGAAATTTCTCTACCGTCAGTACTACATGTTTAGTCTAATCTTTAATTTAACTTACTCACTGCGGATAGACACGCGATAAGTAAGCGAACTTGGTTTAATTTAATGCTTCGATCCTCAAGTTGCGGCTTCCACACGATCTTGTTTGGTTTTGACTCCTCTTGATCCCCGTCTTACAAGCTAAAGCTAGGGAGAGAAGGCTCTATGCAGGTTATTAAGCTGCTAGTGCGTAGTTTTCGTCGTTTGCGACTATTTTTTTGCGGTTTGTTTACGAGGCCTACCGCACCTCGACATGCACTTTGGGCTTCGCTAATCCCGTCGAATCCTGAATCAGCCCCATTCTTAAAAAAATCTAAGAAGAAAGATTCTATCAGAAGAGGTAAGATCTGTAAACTTTTTTGCAATTTTGTTTTCTATGTTACTATAGCAACCTAATTGCAAATTAAGGAAATAGAATGAGTGATACCCAAGAAACTAAATTACTTGAAGCAAAAGAAAAACATTTACCTGCAAAACGTGATGATTTTGCAACTAATATGCTAATTCCTCAAGGTGATTTAGATAGCTATATTCGTATGGCTAATCAATATCCCGTTTTAACCGCAGAAGAGGAAAAGGAATTAGCAGAGCGTTTATATTATGATGAAGATATTGAGGCGGCGAAACAGTTAATTCTTTCTCATCTACGCTTTGTGGTACATATTGCTCGTGGTTATATGGGATATGGCTTACCCTTAGCCGATTTAATTCAGGAAGGCAATATTGGGTTAATGAAAGCAGTAAAGCGTTTTAATCCTGAAGTGGGTGTTCGTCTTGTTTCTTTTGCCGTGCATTGGGTTAAGGCTGAAATTCACGAATATGTGCTGAAAAACTGGCGAATTGTAAAAGTAGCCACTACAAAAGCACAACGTAAATTGTTTTTTAATCTTCGCAAAAATAAACATCGTTTAGCGTGGTTTAATGAAGAAGAAGTCAATCACGTTGCTAATGAATTAGGCGTTTTACCTTCTGATGTCAAGGAGATGGAATCCAGAATGACAGGACAAGATCTTGGATTTGATTTACCTACTAACGAAGACAGTGATGATGCTTATGTTCCTTCAATGTATTTAGAAGATGATGAATCTAACTTTGCCGATGATATTGAAGATGAACAATATAGTGGACAAGCAACCGCAAAACTTGCCTATGCGTTAGCGACTTTAGATGAAAGAAGCCAAGAAATCATTAAAACTCGCTGGTTAGATGATAATAAAGCCACATTACAAGACTTAGCTAATAAATATAGTATTTCTGCGGAAAGAGTACGTCAATTAGAAGCCGCCGCACTGAAAAAAATTAAACAGGCTATTACATTAGATTAATGTTCATAGCGGTATGATGAGAACAAAAATTTGCAAATTTTTATCAACATCTTACCGCTTAATTAACTTAGTTATCCATTCTGTTGCTTCATTCGCTCAAAATAACCTTTAGTTTCATCAATAATAATGTGACGTAGTGCAATTAGTGCAATTAGATTAGGGAATGCCATTAGCCCATTTACGATATCTGCAATCGTCCAAATAGTTTGTAATTTAATCATTGGTGCGACAGCAATCAATACAATAAAGACAATTCGATAAAACTTAATGCCTTTAGTACGCCCTCCTGTTAGATATACAAAACAGCGCTCTCCATAATAGCACCACCCTAAAATAGTGGTGAAAGCAAAGAAAACTAATCCAACGGTCACTACAATTGATCCAAATGAATTTGATAAACCTGTTGAAAATGCAAGATTAGTTAAAGCAGCACCTTCTACATCACCCTGCCAAGTGCCTGTTAATACAATCACTAAACCAGTCATTGTACACACAATAATAGTGTCTAAAAATGTCCCTGTCATTGAGATTAAACCTTGACGAACAGGTTCATTGGTTTGAGCTGCCGCTGCCGCAATCGGAGCAGATCCTAAACCAGATTCATTTGAGAAAATACCACGAGCCACTCCAGACTGAATGGCTTGCATAACAGTAAAACCTAAAGCTCCACTTACTGCTGATTCAGGATTAAATGCCATTTTCACTATAAATACAATAGTTTCAGGTAATTTATCAGCATTTAGTACCAAGATCACAACAGATACTAAAATATAAGCGAATGCCATAAAAGGTACTACAATACTCGCAATTTTAGAGATTCGTTTTACACCCCCTAAAATAATGGCAGCCACACAAGCCGTTAAGATAATTCCACTTATAAAAATAGGAACACTAAATGTATCGTGCAATGCGTGGGTAATACCGTTAATTTGAGGGAACGTACCTATTCCAAAAAAGGCTACCATTACACCAAATAATGCAAATAACTTTGCAAGCCATTTCCACTTTTGCCCCATTCCCATTTCAATGTAATACATTGGACCACCAGAAATAAAGCCATCTTTATCTCGTCCACGAAATTTAATTGCAAGTAACCCTTCTGCATATTTGGTCGCCATTCCAAAAATAGCAATGATCCACATCCAAAATAAAGCACCTGGACCACCTGCTTGAATAGCGGTGGCTACGCCCACAATATTCCCTGTTCCAATAGTAGCGGCTAAAGCGGTTGCTAAAGATGCAAAAGCAGAAATATCTCCTTTTTGATTTTCACCTTTTTCAGGTTTAAAAATATATTTTAATGCTCGTGGCAAGCGGAAAATCTGAATAAGTTGTAATTTGAACGTAAAGTAAATCCCAACGCCTGCTAATAAAATAAGCAGGGGAGGCCCCCAAATAAAACTATCAATCGCTTTTAAAATTGTATCTAACATTGAAAATTCCTCGTAAAAAAATAGTTTACAAGGAAAGAAAAGTAGAAATGCAAGCGGTATGATCTTTATAAAAATTTGCAAAAATACATAAAGACCACAAACCACTCTATAGAAAGAGTTACTTTTCTCCCCTGTCCTTTTGCCTGAGCGTTTCACATAACATTTTTTAATGTCATATTTTCGCCTTCGGCGTCCATTTTCTGCATTTAGCAGATTGGATCTCTCCAAGGGTTCGTCCAATAGCTGTCCTCACTATGCGGTCTAATTTTTATTCAATTATATTATTAAACATTTGCACAGCACCTGAAAGATTTTTCCTCTTCGGTATGGTGTTCTCACCATTCTCCAGCTACCTTCAACCGAACATCTTTTTATCTTAAAAATAAAAAGCGTCGAAATTCTAACAAGTCTAAATTTTTTTTCAAGTTTTTAGTGGTACTTTATTTATCAAAGCAGTCTGTTTTTCAAACAATCAAACTGACTTATGTGAGCTTTATTAGATAAAGCTGTAATTATTTGATATAAAATAAAAAATACTTAGTACTGGCTCACTTTTCATCCGACACAAAAGCATCTTTCAAATTTAGATATTTGAGGGAATCTTTTTATCACAATAATGCGGAAAAAAAGGTGGTGGAAATTATTATTTTATTGTTAATAATAAAAGCATGAATAAGAGGTGGACGATGGCATATTTACAAGAAATTTATCAAATATTAAGTGATAAAAATTACCACAGTGCGAAGGAAATTGGAGTTCAATTGGGCATTTGTGATCGTAGTGTTCGTAATAAAATGGCAGATCTCGCCTCTATTTTAGAAAACTATCCATTAGAAATTATTGCAAAACCACGTAAAGGATATTGCTTAAACGGAAACTTGGTTAAACCATCTCTACTGTTTTCTACACTAAATTCATCACTCAATATCAATGAAAATCGCCGTGCTAAATTATTGGCTCTACTATTAAGTGCAGAAGGGTTTTATAAACTAGAGGATTTTGCAACTCAAATTTTTGTCAGTGAAAAAACACTTTCTCGCTATCTCCCTAGTATTGAGCAACAAATTAACCAACATCATCTTAAACTTGTTCGCCGTCCACATCACGGTATTCAAATTCAAGGAAAAGAATTTGATCGCCGTAATTTAATGATTGATTTGGTGGTACGTGATTTACCTCTACGGCGTTTTGATGATTTTTTATTTCCTGAATCAGATCTTGTACCTATTTTTCAATTTATGAGAGAGCAAGGTATTAAAATTTCTGATTGGTGTTTTTCTAAACTGATTACCAGTATCTTAGTCTGTCTAAAACGTAGTGTTGCGGGTTTCACTTTAGATTCCATAGAAGTAGAAAAGTCTGCATTCTTTACTCAAAAACGTACGCTGATGGTCAAAATGTGTGAAAAGTTTTTTCCTGCTTATTTAAGTGATGCAGATTTAGATTTTATCACCTTAAACTTTTTAAGTTTGGAAGAAATGTCCTTTGCTCATTTAGAAAAGAATCCACAAATAGAATGGCTTATTGAGGAAATTCTACACTATTTACAAACCGCTTATCCTTTGAAATTAAGTAATAAAGAGAAACTTTATCAAAATTTATATGTTCATTTATCTAGTCTAATTATTCGTTTACGCTTTGATTTACCATTAGATAACCCATTCTTGGGTGAAATTAAGCAAAAAAGACCTCTAGAATTTGGTGCTGCTCGTTTGGGTGCAAATATTATTGAGCGTCATTATGGTAAAAAGTTAAGTGAAGAGGAGATTGGTTATCTAGCGGTAATTTTATCAATGGCACATCAAGAAGTCACTACAAAACGCTTACTGATTGCTTGCCCTGCTGGACGCTCTCTCTCCAAGTTTTTAGCTCATCAATTTAATAATATTTTTGATAATGCCATTATTGAGCATTGCTCTGTAGCGGAACTTTTGACAAGAGATTTAACGGAAATAGATACTGTATTTTCTTTGGTAGAAATAGAGCAACCTTTAAGTAAAAAGGTGCATAAAATTAATTATTTTTTAGATAATAAAGAAATTGAGAAAATTCGTTCTTGGGTTTACGGCAATATAAATTGGCGTGAAATTTTACCTCCGCAACTCTTTTTTTCATTTGATAAGCCCATTAAAAAAGAACAAATTATAGAGAGTGTGAGCCAAGTAATGAGTCAATACTGTGGTGTACCACAAAATATCAAAGAGAAGTTTTTAGAACGAGAACAGTTAGGAATGACTGAACTCTGCCCTGATATTGCCATTCCTCATTTAATGAAACCTCTATCTGGTGTTAATTTATTAGCATTAGTTCAGCTAAAAGAGCCTGTCGTATGGAATGACAATGCGGTACGCATTATTTTTTTCCTATTGTTAAACAATGAAGAAAATAGTAACGAACCAATTTTTAAGATTTTTGGGGAATTGACCAACGATCGAGCAATGATTGATGCAATCTGTTCCACACATAACTATGAAGATGTCATTCATTTATTAGAAACTTTTGAAAATATTTAGGAGTAACAATGCAATATGAAGAATTATCAGAATTAGCAATGGAAATTATTGTTAATGCAGGTGCAGCAAAATCCAGTGCAATGGAAGCCATTCAGGCAGCAAAACAAGAAAATTTTACTACTGCTAACGAGCATTTAAAATCAGCAAGTCAATTTTATTGTGAAGCACATAAAGCACAAACTGCACTGATTCGTCTTGAAGCTCAACAGGCTGAAAAAAATAAGCAATTAATTGTACCTTTAATGATGGTTCACGCTCAAGATCATTTAACAATGGCATTAATGACACAAGATTTTGCACGTGAATTGATAGATTTATATCACAAACTGGAGGAAAAAAATGACTAATATTTTACTAATTTGTACCGCTGGGATGTCTACTTCAGCATTGGTTGAAAAAATGAAAAAAGCTGTAACGGTTCGTAATTTAGATATCCAAATTCAGGCGATTGCTGAATCAACCGCTGAAGACTTTGTAGGAAAAGCTGATGTTGTATTGCTGGGTCCACAAATTAAATATCTTGTACCCAAAATGACTGAAATGTTTAACCCAACCCCTGTTTCACCTATCAATATGGTTGATTATGGAATGATGAATGGTGAAAAAGTATTAGATAGTGCATTAGCACTACTGGAGGAAAAATGAAACGTTTTTTAAGTCTTGATCCTCAACAAATGGCATATTTATCACCAGAGGATCTTTTTACATCTTTAAAGTTAAGTGAAGGACGTATTGTGGTGAGTGAAATGTTAGCCACTCACGCTTTGATTCCTGATTGTACTAATGCTGAAATTGCACGTGCTTTTGCAGCAGATCTAATGTTACTTAATTTACTTGATGTCACAAATCCTAAGGTGAAAAATTTACCCTTATCTTCATCACCTATTTCGGATTTAAAAAAACTTTGTCCACGTCCTTTTGGTGTGAATTTAGAACCATCAGAATTGGTTGAAGCAGGAAGAATGGCGAGTTCTCAAAATTTTATGCTGGCTCAACAATTAGGTTTTGATTTTGTATCCATCACAGGAAACCCTGCTACAGGTGTCAGTCTTGAAGGTATTATTCAGGCAGTGAAAGTAGCCAAACAACATTTTCAAGGACTGGTTTTTGCAGGCAAAATGCACGGAGCTGGGGAAATAGAAGATCTGTATGATACTTCAGGAATTGAACAACTACTTGATGCAGGAACAGATGTTGTAATGTTACCTGCACCTTACACTGTACCAGCCTCAACGCCTGAGTGTGCAAGAGAAGCAGTTAGTCTTATTCATAAAAAAGGAAAAATGGCAATGGCAACTATTGGTACAAGCCAAGAAACAGCAAACCAAGCGACTATTGCTCAGATTGCACTGGCTTCTAAAAGTGCTGGTTTTGATTTATACCATATTGGTGATGCAGGTGTAGGAGGAATTGCACCACCTGAAAATATTCAGGTTCTATCTGATACTATTCGAGGTAATCGTCATAGTCTAAAAATGATGGCTACTTCAATTAACCGATAATGTAATTAAGGAGTTTCAAATGAATAAATTCATTAATTTTATGGAGCGTTATTTTGTTCCTTTTGCAATCAAAATTTCTACTCAACGCCATTTAGTTGTCATTCGTGATAGCTTTATTGATATTTTACCTATTACGATGGTAGGTTCAATCGCAGTACTTTTAAATGTATTTTTCCGTGACTTACCTCGTAATTATGGTTACCCTGAATTTGCTGATGCAATGACACCACTTATTAACATCAACGGCATTGTTTGGTTTGGATCTATTGCAATTCTAAGTTTAGTATTTGTATTCGCATTAGGCTATAATTTAGCCAATAGTTACAAAACGAATGCCATTGCAGGTGGATTAGTTGCCTTTGCATCTTTTATTATGTTTTTACCACAAAGTGCCAATTTTACGACTACTATTGATGGAACAGCACACAATATCTCCGAATGGGGTTACTTAGCGGTAAATTACTTGGGAGCAAAAGGGATTTTCCCAGCAATGGTTATTGGCTTCTTTTCTACTATTATTTATAGTAAATTGATGTTACGTAATATTACGATTAAATTACCTGACTCTGTCCCTCCTTCAGTGAGTAAAGCCTTCTCTGCGATTATTCCGGGAACGATTGCTATTTACGCTAGTGCTATTGTGTCATATGGAGTAACACAATATACAGGTCAATCATTACACGATGTGATCAACACCTATATTGCAATGCCACTTCTTGGTTTATCACAAGGATTATTCTCTGTATTAGTACTTGCGTTTTTAACACAACTATTTTGGTTCTTTGGTTTACACGGACATAATGTCCTTGCTCCAATTTTTGATGGTATTTATCAACCAGCTCTTCTTGCTAATGTTGAGCATATGGCATTGGGAGGAACAGTAGACACACTACCTTACTTATGGACTCGAGGCTCATTTGATGCGTATTTACAAATGGGAGGAAGTGGTATTACTATTGGTTTAATTATCTCTATTTTACTTTTCTCCAAACGTGAAGATAGTCGTACAGTTGTAAAATTAGGTATTCCGATGGGGGTGTTTAATATCAATGAACCTATTATTTTTGGAATGCCGATTGTATTAAATCCACTCTATGTGATCCCATTTATTCTAGCACCAATGGCAGCTGCAATTATTGGTTATACAGCAACAGTAATGGGTATTGTTCCACCTGTTTTTGTACAAGTGCCTTGGGTATTACCACCGGGAATCTTTGCATTTTTTGCTACTGGAGGCTCATTTGCAGCAGCTTTAGTCAGCTTATTTAATGTATTTGTTGCCTTCATCATTTGGACACCATTTGTATTAATTGCAAACAAAATTAAGAGTGAATAATTTAAAAGGGGTGCAAGCCCCTTTTATTCAACATTAGGACAAAAAATGAAATCTTGGAGTTTATTTATTGTAACACTTGGTACAATTCTTATTATCGCCTACCCAGCAACCCATTCTATGGGAAATCTATATTTTGGTGGTGGGCTAATAGGAATTGGAACAATAGCCTTCTTTTTAAGGAAAAAATAATGCAAGCAGATTACTATTTATCCGTTTCACCTCAACAATTACATCATTTTTTAATTCAAAATTTTTGTAAAGAAATGGGTGTGCAAGCGGTGACTTCAGGACAAGAATTTACACAAAAAATAGGTAAAAAAGAGCAACAGTCTTATCGAGTCATTGTGAAAAATTGCCAACAATATGACCGCTTTACATTAGAATATCATACGAATTTAGGTATAAATATCGTAGATTATCATATTACCCCTCAGCAAAATGGCGTAAATGTACATTATAGTGAAGAATATCACACTGATAAATTTCTCTATAAAACGAATTATTGGCTTGTTGGCTCGCTATGGCAATGGTTCTTCTTACGTAAGAAACGTCGCTTATTTAAACAAATTGAACAATATATTTTACAGGAGCAAAAATGATACACTTTCCACCCAATTTTTTTTGGGGATCATCAACTTCTGCTGAACAAAGTGAAGGACGACTTCCCAATGATGGCAAAAGCAAAACAACTTGGGATTATTTTTTTCAAACAGAACCTTATAAATTTTTTGATGGTATTGGTACAGAACATACCTCTCAAGTGTTACGCTATTTTAAAGATGATATTACGCTTTTAAAACAAACAGGACACAACGCCTTTCGTACCAGTATTTCGTGGGCAAGGCTGTTCCCTGATGGCGAAGGAAAGATAAATGAACAAGCCGTAACATTCTACAGCACTTATTTTACTGCCCTTAAAGAAGCGGATATTGAACCAATGGTTAATTTATCACATTTTGATATTCCTTTGGTTATCCAAGAAAAATATGATGGCTTTGCAGGACGTGAAACCGTTGATGCTTTTGTACGATACGCTCAAACCTGTTTTGAACTTTTTGGCGATATTGTCAAATATTGGTTTTCATTCAATGAACCTATTGTCTCTGTAGAATGTGGTTACTTACTACAATATCATTATCCACTAGAGGTTGATCCTAAAAAAGCAGTACAGGTTGCTTTTAATATGGCTCTAGCAAGTGCGAAAGTGGTTAAAGTCTATCACGAATTGGCACAGGGAGGGAAAATAGGAATTATTTTAAATTTAACACCTGCTTATCCAAGATCTCAACACCCAGCTGATCTTGAGGCTGCTCGTATTGCAGAACTTTTTGCAACACAATCATTTTTAGATCCTGCGGTAAAAGGGTGCTATCCAGCAGAATTAGTAGAATTAATCAAAAAACACGATTTACTCCCTGATTACACAGATGATGATCTCATCATTATCAAAGAGAATACTGTCGATTTTTTAGGTATTAACTACTATCAACCCTTGCGAGTGTCTGCACCTGCTAAAATGCCAAATCCAAATGCTCCTTTTATGCCATCTTATTATTATGATCACTATGCAATGCCTGCACGAAGAGTGAACCCACATCGAGGCTGGGAGATTTACCCTAAAGGTTTATTTGATATTGCTGAAAATTTACGCAAGAACTACGGTAATATTGAATGGATTGTGGCAGAAAATGGAATGGGTGTAGCAAATGAAATGCAGTTTTGTGATACAAATGGTCAAATTTGTGATGACTATCGTATTGAATTTTTTAGTGAACATTTACAATGGTTGCATAAAGCGATTGAGCGAGGAGCCAATTGTCAAGGCTATTTAGTTTGGACAAGTATTGATTGCTGGTCTTGGTTAAATACCTACAAAAACCGCTATGGTTTGATTGCACTTGATTACACTACTGGTAAAAGAACCATTAAAAAATCAGGACAATGGTTTGCTGAAGTTGCAAAAAATAATGGGTTTTAAAAGGAATTACTATTAAGGCTCTAGTCCGCGTCTAGTATTATTGTAGACACTAAATATAGCGGTAACATTAAATCAAAAATTTGTAAATATTTAATGTTATCTACAATAACAGTCTAGAGCCTTATTAATTAATCGTGTTTTACTAACAATCTATTTAAGTCAGGCAATCTATTGTTTGTTAATTTTTGAATAATGTAGAATAAAATAGTCGCTCCAATGGCTGCAACACTCAAATTTACAAACAGAGTAACAATGATCGTTAATAAGATAATTGGGACATCTCTTCTATTTAATAAACCTCTTCTGCCTATAAATAATTTAGCCATTTCTCTGATCACGACTCTGTCTAACACATCATAGCCAACTTTAAATAGCACACCAATAAATACTGCTTTTGGAATCAAGCTGATCCAATCAAGGAAAACAAAAATTTCCACAATCACAAAAACACCAACTAAAACCCCTGCCAATCTTGAAGTTGCTCCCTCTTTAAGAATCAATACTGAACGAATCGTTGCTTGGGCCCCAGGTAATCCACCAAGTAGAGCTGCAAAACTATTAGCAAGACCTTGAGCCACTAATTCTCTATTACGTTTAGTATCTTCACCGCTAATTTTATCCATCACTAAAGCAGTCATTAAGGTATCTAAATAACATAATAATGCTAACTGAAAAGCCCAAGGGAGAGCAAATATAAACAACTCAAAAGACATATGTGTTGGAATTTGAGCCTGTATCCATTCACCAATAGACACAGAAAGCACACTACTATCAATATTAATCGTAGCAATTGGAATGTTTAATAAATGAACCAATAATGTACTAGTAACAATTGCAACTAAAGTGGCTGGGAAAAAGCTTAAAATACGACGTAAAAAAGCATTTTTAATTTTAGGTAATAATAGGATCATTGCCAAAGTAAATAGAGCAACAAAAGTATTAAGCCAAGCAGTTTTATTAAAAACCCACTGATTATCGACTAAAAATAGTTGCTCAATTTGTCCAATCCAAATTAATAATGCAATCCCTGACATAAAACCTGAAATAACACTGTTTGGAATCCACTTAATTAAATTCCCCGCTCGAAATAACGCTGCAAAGCCCAAAATCAAACCGCTTAAAATAACCGTAAAATTAAATAACTGATTAACTGTCATTCCAGCAAGACTATCAGCACTTAACTGTTGTGCTGAAACTAATACGGCGATTGCCACTGCTGACATTGGTGCTGTAGGCCCTGAACATTGAATTCTTGTTCCGCCAAATAACGAAGTTACAAATGCAATGACGCCAGCGGCGATCATACCTGATAATGCGCCACGTCCCGATAATAAACCAAAAGAGGCGCCTAAACTCAAGGCAACAAAACTCACAACTAATGCTGCCATTATATTGGTATATAAATTAGAAATTGAAAAATTGCTTTTAGATGAAGAAGTCATAATAGTAACGTTATCAAGTAATTATAAAGGGTTGAAAAAATACAAATTTAATCACAAAATGAACGGATATTATACGCCTAAAAAAAGGGAAAAAAAGTAGAAATAATGAAAATTCAGTAAAAAAATAATTGCAAATTTTTTGCAACATCTTACCGCTTTGATCTATAATGCCAAACAATTACTGTATAAAAAAACAGATATCAAATAACAAATATAAAAAATTTGAGGTAAAGGATGGATTTTTCATTATTATTAGACGGGCTGAATGAAAAGCAACGTGAAGCAGTTGCCGCTCCTGTAGGTAACTATTTAGTACTTGCTGGTGCAGGCAGTGGTAAAACCCGTGTTTTAACCCATCGTATTGCGTGGCTGATTGGTGTTGAAAATATTCCAGAATCCAATATTCTTGCAGTGACCTTTACCAATAAGGCGGCCACAGAAATGCGTCATCGTATTGAGCATACGCTTTCATCCTCTAATCATCGTTTATTTGGAATGTGGGTCGGTACATTTCACAGTATTGCAAACCGTTTATTACGTTCTCATTATCTTGATGCCAATCTTCCGCAAGATTTTCAGATTATGGATTCAGAAGATCAACATCGCTTAATTAAACGTTTACTCAAATTACATCATATTGATGAGAAAAACTTTCCTCCAAAACAAGTGATGTGGTATATCAATGGCAAAAAAGATAAAGGATTACGTCCATATCAAATCGATCATCAAAATGATAGCAATGAAAAAAAACTGGTCGAAATTTATCAAATTTATCAAGATGCCTGTAACCGTGCAGGTTTATTAGATTTTGCTGAATTATTAATTCGAGCGTATGAATTATTTAAGGACAAGCCACTGATTTTAAAACGTTATCAAGAACGCTTTCCACATATTTTAATTGATGAGTTTCAAGATACTAACCAAATCCAATACCTTTGGATTCGTCTATTAGCAGGACAATCTGGCAATGTCATTGTGGTTGGTGATGATGATCAATCCATCTATGGCTGGCGTGGTGCTGAAGTTGAAAATATTCAACGCTTTTTAGAGGATTATCCTAATGCACAAACTATTCGTCTTGAGCAGAATTACCGTTCCACAGGACATATTTTGAATAGTGCGAATGCCTTGATTTCCAATAATAAAAACCGACTAGGAAAAGATTTATGGACGGATAGTGGTAATGGTGATCCTGTTGAAGTTTATGAAGCCTTTAATGAGTTAGATGAAGCCCGTTATGTTGCTTCACAAATAAAACAATGGTGTAAAAATGACGGTGAATTAAATGAATGTGCCATCCTTTATCGCAGTAATAGCCAATCTCGTGTGATGGAAGAAGCCTTAATTCAAGCGGATATTCCTTATCGTATTTATGGTGGAATGCGATTTTTTGAACGCCAAGAAATTAAAGATGCACTAGCCTATTTACGTTTAATCTCCAATCGACAAGATGATGCGGCTTTTGAACGTGTCGTTAATACACCGACAAGAGGGATTGGGGATCGTACCCTAGATATTTTGCGACAACTGACTCGTACTCGTCAAATTACACTGTGGCAGGCAGTACAAGTCGCCATTCAAGAAGAGCAACTTTCAGGGCGTGCCGCTAATGCTCTATTACGTTTTATAGAATTAATTAATGCTTTAGACAATGAAACTACGGAAATGCCTCTTTTTGAACAAACCGAATTTGTCATCAACCGCTCAGGTTTATTAGATATGTATCAAAAAGAGAAAGGTGAGAAGGGTGAGGTTCGTATAGAAAACTTAGGGGAATTAGTGACAGCAACACGTCAGTTTACTAAGCCCGATGAAGCAGAAGATATGACGGATTTAACCGCATTCCTTACTCACGCTTCTTTAGAAGCAGGTGAATCTCAAGCCTCACCTCATCAAGATTACGTTGAGTTAATGACGTTACACTCCGCCAAAGGGCTTGAGTTTCCTCGTGTATTTATTGTAGGAGTAGAAGAAGGTATTTTCCCAAGTGGACGAAGTTTTGAAGAAGATCGCTTGCAAGAAGAACGCCGTTTGGCTTATGTGGGCATTACTCGAGCCAAGAAAAAACTCACTTTAAGCTATGCTGAAAATCGCCGTTTATACGGTAAAGAAGAACGTCATATCCCATCACGTTTTATTTCTGAATTACCAGAACAACATATTCAGGTTGTTCGTTTACGAGGAACAATTAATCGCCCTGCTAATTTTGTAAAAAGTTCACAACATCGAACCGCTTCCACCTCTCCAATATCGCAAGATACCGGTTGGCAAATGGGTCAAAAAGTTCAACATAGTAAATTTGGACAAGGAACCATTATTAATGTAGAAGGTTCTGGTGAACAAACACGCTTACAAATCGCCTTTGTGCAAAATGGGATTAAGTGGTTAATTGCAAGAGTAGCAAAACTGGAACGAATATAATTTTAGATTTTTGCAAATTTTTAAATAAATGTTACCGCTTATCTTTGGGTATGATAAAATCTCGCCCAATGCAAAGTAAATAAAGGAAGAATAATGTTACATTTAGCACTTGAAGATGAATTATTGGTTGGTCAAACCAAACAAGTAGGTGTGCATTCAACGCAACACGAAAATTTAGTCGTTATTTTTGAAGATGATGGCGAAACAGGTTATTTTTATGCATTGAATTTAAACAATGTCACACAACCTGTTGTCGATGCATTACATATCTACAATGTCGATGCAACACAAGAAAGAGCACAACCTCGAAAATTACAAATCTGTTGGGATGAGACTGGCTATGAAGCATATTTATTAGTGAATGATTATCCTCATGCCTGCTTCGATTTTTGTGGCTTAGTTGGATATAACCACAACAAATTCCCAGAGCCTCACCCTGAAACAATGTGGCGACACAAAGAAATTACAGAAGAATTAGTTAAAGAGTGGCTTAAAAACTAGTACGCTATTTGAGACGTTGAATGGACAACGTCTCTCAACATTAATGCTCTTCTCTCTCTAATAACTCACCTACTGCCAAAGCAGCCTGCATATCTGCGTCACATTGAATATCTTTGTGAATTTTAGTAAACATTTGTTTTAATTCATTTTTCTCTTTCAAGCTTTCTGGATCTTGAAGTAAATAATTATTCAAGTGCCATACTAAATTTTCAGGATTGCATTCGCTTTGAATAAGCTCTGGTACTAATGGTGCATTTGCGAGTAAATTAGGTAAAGAGTAATACTCTGTTTTCACTAGTTTTTTGGCAATCATATGAGTAAGAGATTTCATTTTATACCCAACAACCATTGGTGATTTACATAGCATTGCTTCAAGAGCAGCTGTTCCAGAGGCTAATAATGTCGCCTCTGCACAAATCATTGCTTGGCGAGCATTACCTTTTAAAGGAATAAGATCTAATTCAGGCGCAACTTTTGCTTTGATTTGCTCAAATAACTGCTGCGTTTTTTCGTTCACTAAAGGAACTAAAAACTGTAAATCAGGGTGTTTTTCTTTAAGTATTTGAGCAGTTTTTAAAAAAGGCTCTGCTAAAAATTCAATTTCACTGCAACGGCTACCTGCTAAAATCGCCATATAACGCCCTTTTTCATCAATGCCTAGTTTTTCACAAGCTTCACTGCGATTGGGTTTTAATGGAATTGCATCTGCCATTGTGTGTCCGATAAATTTACAAGGCACGTTAAAGCGATCGTAAAAAGCCTTTTCAAAAGGCAATAAAGCTAAAACGAGATTTGTCGCTTTGGCAATTTTATGCACTCGACCTTGTCGCCACGCCCAAACCGAAGGACTAACATAATGCACGGTTTTAATGCCTTTTTGTTTTAATTTATTTTCAACATATAAATTAAAATCAGGGGCGTCAATACCGATAAAAATATCAGGTTTAAGTTCCAGCATTGTATTAATCACTTGCTTACGACGTTTTAATAAACGAGGTAAATGTTTAATCACTTCAGTAAGCCCCATCACAGAAAGCTCCTGCATATCAAACAAGGTTTCACAACCTGCCTGCTGCATTTTTTCACCAGCGACCCCAATAAATTTAGCATCAGGATAGTGTAAACATAACGCATTAATTAAACCCGCCCCTAAAATATCGCCAGAAATTTCGCCAGCAACAAGGGCAATGGTTGGATTTTGAGTATTCATTTTATATATTCCTTTTTAAAGGATTAGAAAGAAAATAAGCGGTAAGATTTTTAGGTTACTGAGCTTGTCGAAGTAACGGATTATTTGCACTAAACTAATTTTATTCACTCCCTCGCCCTTCGACAAGCTCAGGGATCGGGAATGAAACGGACGCTTTGATACGTCCGTTTTAACTGTATTATTCTTGAGTAGTTTCTGTTACTTCAACTTCTGTTGCTTCAACCGTTTCGACAGTATCCGCTTCATCCTCTTCAATTTCACAGACTTTCTCTAGTCCAACTACTCGTTCATCGGTTGTAGTTCGAATAATACGAACCCCTTGCGTATTACGTCCCACAAGACTCACTTCGTGAACACGTGTACGAACCAGTGTACCCGCATCAGTAATCAACATAATTTGATCGGTTTCTTCTACTTGAACAGCAGAAACCACTTTACCATTACGTTCATTTACTTTAATGGATAACACACCTTTAGTATTACGTGATTTAATTGGATATTCTGTTAAGACAGTACGTTTACCATAACCATTTTCAGTGATAGTTAAAATATCACCTTCTTCTTTTGGTATCACTAAAGAAACAATCTTATCTGCTTTTAAATCAACCGTTGATGTTTCATCTTCAACATCTGTTTCATTATCGTCCTCTGGTAATTCTATATTAGATAATGCCAGCTTCATACCACGAACACCTGTTGCAGTACGTCCCATTGCACGCACGGCAGTTTCTGCAAAGCGAACCACTTTACCTTGTGCTGAGAACAACATAATTTCGCTGTCGCCTTCGGTAATATCCACACCGATTAGCTCGTCACCTTCACGTAAGTTTAAGGCAATTAAACCGTTTGAACGGACTTTACTAAACGCATCAAGGGTGACTTTTTTCACTGTTCCGCTTGCGGTTGCCATCACCACAAATTTCTCTGCAGAGAAGTCGCCGTTTTGGATTGGTAGAATTGCAGTAATACGCTCATTTTGTTCTTTATCTAATGGTAAGATATTCACAATCGGTGTTCCTCTTGCTCCACGACTGGCTTGTGGTAATTGGTACACTTTTAATTGATATAAACGTCCACGACTTGAAAAACATAAAATCGTATCGTGGGTATTTGCAACTAACAGACGTTCTACGAAGTCATCATCTTTGGTTTTGGTCGCTGATTTACCTTTACCACCACGACGTTGTGCTTCGTAGTCTGAAAGCGGTTGATATTTCACATAACCCGTATGAGAAAGGGTAACAACTACATCTTCTGGCGTAATTAAATCTTCTAAATTAATATCTGCTGTACTTGCGGTAATTTCTGTACGGCGTTCATCACCAAATTGCTCTTTAACCGCTTCTAATTCTTCACGGATCACTTCCATTAAACGCTCTGGGCTATTTAAAATATATAATAACTCACCAATTTCAACTAAAATAGCTCTATATTCATCAACAATTTTATTATGTTCTAAACCTGTTAAACGGTGTAGTTGAAGCTCTAAGATTGCTTGAGCTTGGGTATCTGATAAATAGTATTGTCCTTCACGCACCCCAAATTCTTCTGGTAAGTCTTCAGGACGAGAAGCATCAACACCTGCAGCCTCTAACATTCCTGCTACATTACCCAATTCCCACGAACGAGAAAGTAAGGCGGCTTGAGCTTCTGCTTTACTTTTTGACGCTCTAATTAACTCAATCACAGGTTCGATATTGGCTAAAGCAATTGCTAAACCTTCTAATATATGGGCTCTACTACGTGCTTTACGCAATTCAAAAATAGTACGACGAGTGACCACTTCACGGCGATGTTTAACAAAGGCTTCAATAATTTGTTTTAAGTTAAATAATTTTGGCTGACCGTGATCAAGGGCAACCATATTGATCCCAAATGTGACTTGCATTTGAGTTAAAGCGTAAAGGTTGTTTAATACGATTTCGCCCACAGAATCACGTTTTACGTCAATTTCAACACGTAATCCGTCTTTATTGGATAAATCCGTGACGCCACTAATACCCTCTAACCTTTTATCACGCACTAATTCGGCAATTTTTTCAATTAAACGGGCTTTGTTTACTTGATAAGGTAATTCAGTGACCGCAATAATTTCACGCCCTTTGGCATTGGTTTCTACTTCGGCTTTAGCTCGAACATAAACTTTACCACGCCCTGTTCGATAAGCATCTTCAATCCCTTTTCGACCGTTAATAATTGCCGCAGTAGGAAAGTCAGGACCTGGAATATGTTGCATTAGCTCATCAATGGTAATTTCTTCATTATCCATATAAGCTAAACAGCCGTCTAACACTTCATTTAAGTTGTGTGGCGGAATATTGGTTGCCATACCGACCGCAATACCCGATGAACCGTTGACTAACAGTGCAGGGATTTTGGTTGGAAGAACGTCAGGGATCATCTCTTTGCCGTCATAGTTTGGCGAAAAGTCCACAGTCTCTTTATCTAAATCCGTTAATAATTGTTGGGTGATTTTCTGCATACGTACTTCGGTATAACGCATTGCAGCAGGCGAGTCGCCATCAATCGAACCAAAGTTACCTTGTCCATCCACTAACATATAGCGTAATGAGAATGGCTGAGCCATACGCACAATAGTGTCATAAACAGCAGTGTCACCATGAGGGTGATATTTACCGATTACATCCCCAACCACACGGGCTGATTTTACATACGATTTATTTGATGTATTACCACTCTGATCCATCGAAAATAGTACTCGACGATGTACTGGCTTTAAACCATCTCGTACATCAGGCAATGCACGTCCGACAATCACAGACATTGCATAATCAAGATAAGATGTTTTTAATTCATCTTCAATACTAATGGGAATGGTATCTTTGGCTAATTCGCTCATTGAAATTTCCTAATCCTAATTTATAAAAAATATCGTATTACATAATACGAAAAATTAGCATTATTATAACATAAAATAAAAGAAAACTGGTTGAAATATCATAGATAAAAGTTGAAAATACACAGCAATAACGTTACACATTAAAATAAGCGGTCAGATTATTACTACTTTTTACAAAAAATGGAAAATTCGAATGCTTACGGGAGAATGAAATGAAACAATCTATCCGTCATAATAAAATTATTGATCTTATCAATCAACAAGGCTATATCAGTACTGAAGAGTTAGTTGCAAAACTAAAAGTGAGTCCTCAAACGATTCGTCGAGACTTGGATGAATCAACCTCTCATCTAAAAAATAATAATGTTAAAGTTCATTTCTGTTATGAGTAATTGGTTTAAAACACATTTTTCACAAGATAAGTGCTTAGGCTATTATCAACTAATGCGATTAGATAGACCTATTGGCACTTTGTTACTTCTGTATCCAACATTATGGGCGTTATTTTTAGCCTCAAATGGGGCTATCTCTTTCCCTATTTTAGTTATTTTTGTACTAGGCGTTATTCTAATGCGAGCGGCAGGCTGTGTTATTAATGATTATGCCGATCGCCATATTGATGGCAACGTTAAAAGAACTCATCAAAGACCCCTTATTACGGGGTTAGTGACAGAGCAAGAAGCCAAAGGATTATTTATCACGCTTCTTACACTGGCGTTTTCATTAGTATTATTACTTAATAGCTATACGATACTGCTTTCTTTTATTGCCGCTGGACTCGCAATCATTTATCCCTTTATGAAACGTTACACCCATCTCCCTCAATTAATATTAGGAATCGCATTTGGATGGTCAATTCCAATGGCATTCAGTGCTGTTAATCATACATTACCATTAGAATGTTGGATTCTGTTTTTCGCTAATTTAGTTTGGACAATCGCTTATGATACCCAATATGCAATGGTTGATCGTGATGATGATTTACGTATAGGTGTAAAATCCACTGCCATTCTCTTTGCTCAATACGATAATAAAATCATTGCATCATTACAAATGATTACATTATTACTCTTTATAGCACTTGGAATACTGAAATCATTCTCTATTATGTATTACAGTATTCTTATTATTCCTACACTTTTATTCATCTATCAATGTAAATTAACAAAAAAAAGAAAAAGAGAAGCCTGTTTCAGTGCTTTTCTTAATAATAACTATGTTGGTGTGAGTTTTTTATGTGCAATTTTGATAGAAATTTATCTTAAATAAAATTATTTTCATATTTTTTACGATTTGGGCAAAAAATATACTTCCCAAATTATAAAAAAGTGTGTATTATTCGCCTCCTAGATCAGGAGTGTCTAAATAACAGACAATTATATAAAAGTACGGTTTATGCCGTATTTTTTGTTTTTAGTACATTAAAACTACATTTGTTTAAATATCATTCAATTGAGGATAATTAGTGATGCGAATTGGACAATATGAACTTAAAAATCGTATTTTCCTCGCTCCGATGGCTGGAATTACAGACCTTCCATTTCGCCGATTATGTAGTCAATTTGGTGCTGGTTTGACATTTTCAGAAATGATGTCTACCAATCCTGATGTATGGCATACAGAGAAATCTAAACTACGCCTTGCTCATCATAATGATATTGGCGTAAATGCGGTACAAATTGCAGGGTATGATGCAACAGAAATGGCACAAGCAGCAAAAATAAATGTAGAGTATGGTGCTGAGATTATAGACATTAATATGGGTTGTCCTGCAAAAAAGGTAAACAAAAAAATGGCAGGCTCTGCTCTTTTGCGTGATCCTGGTCAGGTTGCTCGTATTCTAGAGGCAGTAGTGAGTGCAGTGAATGTCCCTGTTACATTGAAAATTAGAACAGGGTGGGATTTAGAGAATCAAAATTGTTTAGAAATTGCTAAAATTGCTGAACAAATGAATATATCTGCATTAACAATTCATGGAAGAACTCGTAGCTGTCTCTTTAAAGGAAACGCAGAATACGACAATATAAAGAAAGTGAAACAAACTGTGTCCATTCCTATTATTGCAAATGGAGACATTACCTCTGCACAGCAAGCAAAATCTGTTTTAGATTATACAGGTGCTGATGCAGTAATGATTGGAAGGGGCAGTTTTGGTCGTCCTTGGTTATTTAAAGAAATAGCCGATTTTGTAGAGTTTGGTCAAGTTACAACACTCTCATTAGATGAGAAAAACCAAACAATGCTAAAGCATATTGAAAGCCTTCATCAGTTTTATGGTGAACAAAAAGGTTATCGAATTGCCAGAAAGCACGTTGGTTGGTATGTTGAACAACTTTGCCCTAACTCTAGCTTTAAACGTACTTTTAATACATTAAGTTCAACAAAAGAACAACTTAATGCATTAGAAAGTTTTATTAAAAATTTAATTTTGGATAAGAAATAATGCTAGAACAACAACCACAACAAAATCCTTTAACGGTTGCAATGCTGAATGCTCAATCGCAACAAGTAAATAAACCGTTACGTGACAATGTAAAACAAGCACTAAAAAATTACCTTTCTCAATTAGATGGTCAAGATCCAACAGAATTATATGAATTAGTATTATCTGAAATTGAACATCCTATGTTAGATATGGTAATGCAGTTCACACGTGGAAATCAAACCAGAGCGGCAACAATTCTCGGTATTAACCGTGGAACATTACGTAAAAAATTAAAAAAATATGGTATGGGTTAATTTTAGCCATTATTACCAATAAAACATCAAAAACCTTGCCTTAAAAGCAAGGTTTTTTTATTTTGACTCCTCCCTCATTTTTCATTCCACAATATTTCGCTTTCATCGTTTAAATAATGTATTATTTCATTAATGCAGTAGTTTAAAAGGGTATAATATGATTTCAGAAATTTGGATCCAACGGTTTTTAGAAGGTCAAAAACGTGAAAAAGATCACCGCTCTCCTTACCAGCGTGATCGTGGGAGAATCTTACATTCAGAAGCATTTCGTTGTTTACAAGCAAAAACACAAATTCACGCAGTAGGAGAAAATGAATTTTATCGTACTCGCCTGACTCACTCTTTAGAAGTCGCACAAATTGGCAATAGCCTAAGAGCAAAGCTACTCAATGATTTAGACAGCTTTCAAGCGGTCACATCACCGCAAGAATTTGCAAATTTTCAACATAATCTTACCGCTTTATTGCCTTCTCGTAGCCTAATCGAATCGATTTGCTATATGCATGATATTGGACACCCTCCCTTTGGACACGGTGGTGAAACCGCATTAAATTACAAAATGCGAAACCACGGCGGTTTTGAAGGCAATGCTCAAACCTTTCGTATCGTCACTCACTTAGAGTCTTACACTCCAGATACAGGAATGAACTTAACACGCAGAGCATTATTAGGCGTACTAAAATATCCTGCTTTTTTAGATGAAACTCAACCACAACAATATACCAAAGTGAATGATAGCCGTTTTATTAATGCACATCATTTTAAAACCAGTAAAGGGGTTTATCGAGATGATGAAAAGATGTTTGACTGGGTCTTACAACCGCTTTCTGAAACAGATAAACAACGTTTTCGCTCAATTAACTATAGTGCAGATCCTTTTAAACCGAGTAAACCCATTTACAAATCATTAGATTGTAGCATTATGGAGCTTGCTGATGATATTGCTTATGCTGTTCACGATTTAGAAGATGCCATAGTAGTCGGTATGGTCACTCCCCGTTTTTGGGAATATGCAGAGCAGAAATTTCAACAATGCCAATCACTATGGATTAAAGACTTTCTTCCACAAATGAGAGAAAAATTGTTCTCCTACCATCGCTATGAGCGTAAAGATGTGATCGGCTCACTGGTCAATTATTTTATTACCAATGTACAATGGCATCTAAATGATGAATTTGAAGAGCCTTTACTTCGCTTTAATGCTATTTTACCGAGTGATGTTCTTGAAGTATTACAAGTGCTAAAAACATTTGTATTGAAATTTGTCATTATGGATGAAAAAACGCAACGAGTAGAATATAAAGGACAGCGTATTTTAATGGATATATTTGACATACTCAGTAGTGAACCATTACGTTTACTACCTTACTATATCCGCCAACAATGGAAAAATACCGAAGAATCAAAACGCCCTCGTATTATTTGTGATTATTTAGCCAGTATGTCTGATCGACAGGCTTTTAGGTTATATGAGTCACTCTAACCCTTTATAATAGCGGTAAGTTATTACTCACTTTTTACGAAAATTGAGAAAAAGCTTACTGCTTAGTGGCATTTATAAAAGGCTGATATAGATTAGCCCTTTAAAATCTTAAAGATGAAAATATAATAAAAACACATTTTTCACACTTATATCATTTTGCACATTCCTAAAAAATCTTACCGCTTATTCTTTTTTTATTATATAATTACGAAACAAAACTTAATTAAACCAAAATAAAACTTTTTATGTCAAAACGAAATACGCAACAGCGTCGTCATTTAATTGCTACTCTTGTTCAAGAACAAGGGGAAGTAAGTGTTGAGCAATTATCGGAACTGTTTGAAACCTCTGAAGTCACAATTCGTAAGGATTTAACGACACTTGAAGAAAGTGGTGTATTGTTGCGTCGTTATGGTGGTGCCATTAGAATCCCTTCTGAATTTATTGATGATCAACATATTGAATATATTTCGAAACAAAAGAAAGCAATTGCAAAATTGGCGGCAGGTTGTATTCGTGAGCATAATCGTATCATTATTGATAGCGGTAGTACGACTGGGGCGTTAATTCCTTATTTGAATCAAGCGGGGCTAGTTGTGATGACAAATTCCCTAACTCTCGCTTCTGAATTAACCGCATTAGAAATTGAACCGACTGTATTGATGACGGGCGGAACATGGGATGCTCGCTCAGAATCTTTTCAAGGAAAAGTCGCTGAAACTGCGTTGCGATCTTATGATTTTGACCAACTTTTTATTGGTGCTGATGGTTTAGATTTAACAAGAGGCACCACAACTTTTAATGAGTTAGTTGGACTTAGTCAGGTAATGGCGGAGGTTTCTCGTGAAGTCAATGTGATGATTGAATCACAGAAAATGGATAGAAAAATGCCAAATGTAGAATTAGTGTGGGATCAGATTGATCGTGTCATTACCGATAATCAAATTGACGTACAAGTAAAAAAAGAGCTTGAGCAAAAAGGGATTGAAGTCTTGGTTGCTCAAGTTTAATAATTTTAAATATAACAAATAAAGGAAAAGTAAAACTATGTGTGGAATAGTCGGTGCAGTAGCACAACGTGATGTGGCAGATATTTTAGTTGATGGGTTACACCGTTTAGAATATCGTGGTTATGATTCAGCAGGCGTAGCCGTACTTAATGCAACAACTAAAGAAATAAAAGTTGTTCGTCGAGTCGGTAAAGTAAAAGAATTGGAAAATGCTGTAGCTGAAAGTGAGGTAACAGGTGGAACTGGAATTGCTCATACTCGTTGGGCAACACACGGTGAACCAAGTGAAATGAATGCTCACCCACATCAAAGCGGTAAAATTACTGTGGTACATAATGGTATTATTGAAAATTATGAAGAACTACGTGTAGCATTAAAAGCGAAAGGCTATGAGTTTTTATCACAAACGGATACCGAAGTAATCGCTCACTTAGTAGAATGGGAATTACGCTCTTCAGAAACCTTACTAGAGGCAGTAAAGAAAACAGTTAAACAGCTACGTGGTGCTTATGGTGCGGTAGTAATGAATCAAGATGAACCAGAGCATTTGATTGTTGCTCGTTCAGGTAGCCCATTAGTCATTGGTTTAGGTGTAGGTGAAAACTTTATTGGTTCAGATCCTTTGGCACTATTGAGCGTTACCCACCGTTTTATCTATTTAGAAGAAGGCGATGTGGCTGAAATTACACGTAAAACAGTGGATATTTTTGATAGTGAAAATAATCCTGTAGTACGTGAAATTCACGAATCTCATTTTGAACAGGATGCAGCAGATAAGGGGCAATATCGCCACTATATGCAGAAGGAAATTTTTGAGCAGCCTGTTGCGATTATCAATACCCTCGAAGGGCGTATTACCAATGGTAAAGTAAATATTGACGCAATGGGGAAAAATGTCGATAAAATCTTGGAAAAAGTAGAACATATTCAAATTGTAGCTTGTGGTACCTCTTACAACGCTGGAATGGTGGCTCGTTATTGGTTTGAATCGATTGCGGGAGTAAGTTGTGATGTGGAAATTGCGTCTGAATTCCGTTATCGCAAATTTGTGACTCGTCCAAATAGTTTATTGATTACTTTATCACAATCAGGAGAAACCGCAGATACCTTAGCTGCATTACGTTTAGCGCAACAATCAGGTTTTATGTCTTCAATGGCCATTTGTAACGTAGCAAGTTCATCATTAGTGCGTGAATCTGACTTTGCCTTTATGACAAAAGCAGGCATAGAAATTGGTGTTGCGTCAACCAAAGCTTTTACTACACAATTAACTTGTTTATTACTATTAACGGCAGCAATCGGGCGTTTAAAAGGTACTGTAAGCGAAGAACAAGAAAAACAAATTGTGCAATCTTTACAACGATTACCTGCACAAATTGAAAGTGCCTTAGTCTTTGATAAAGAAATTGAAAAATTATCACAAGATTTCGCAGAAAAACATCATACCTTATTCTTAGGGCGTGGCGAGTTTTACCCAATCGCAATGGAATCAGCATTAAAATTAAAAGAGATTTCTTATATTCACGCAGAAGCTTACGCAGCAGGCGAACTAAAACACGGCCCATTAGCGTTAATTGATAGCGATATGCCAGTGGTGGTGGTTGCGCCTGAAAATGATTTATTAGAAAAAGTAAAATCTAATATTGAAGAAGTCAGCGCCAGAGGTGGACAACTTTATATTTTTGCTGATAAAGATGCAGGTTTTGTGAATGTAGATAACTTTAAAACAGTGGTTATGCCAAAAGTAGATAAAGTTACCGCTCCTATTTTTTACACCGTACCGTTACAGCTACTTTCTTATCATATCGCCTTAATTAAAGGGACAGATGTCGATCAGCCTCGTAACTTAGCGAAAGCGGTAACCGTTGAGTAATAAATAATTGGTTGAATAATTAACCATACTAAGCGGTACGATGAATACAAAAATTTGCAAATTTTAGTTTGTATTATTCGTACTGCTTTTTTTATCTTGATGAATTTTCCATAGCATTCTGGCATCTAAATTTGATGAAGATACCATAGTCAAAAAGACGGCTGCACCAAAGAATACCGCAGCACTTCCTACGGAAAAGCTAATAATTTGTCCCCTCTCTACTAGTGACATCATTAGTGCTAATACAAATAAATCCAACATTGACCAACGTCCCACAAAATGCACATAGTGTAATAATTTCATTTGAATATTAATATTGTGAGCCCAACGATAATGAATCGCTAATAATAGATACAAAATAATCGCCACTTTACTAAAAGGAACTGCGATACTCGCAATAAACACTATGGCTGCTACAGTATAGCTTCCCATATCCATAAAAGTGATAACGCCCGATATAAGCGAATCAGAGGATGTAGAACCTGCAAAGGCAGCACTGGATATAGGAAGAATATTGGCAGGGATAAGCATAATGATTCCTGCGATCAACGTTGCCCATACTCGTTGTAATTTTATACTATCAGAAATAGTTAAGTTACTTTCACAGCGAGGGCAACGTAATCGTCCTTTTAAATCAACAATATTTTCATCAAATGTGTATTCACACTCAGGACAGAGTGTTATAGAACCACATTGTTCTGAGTGCAAAACGTGGTATTCAGGGTAAAAATCCTTCCAGAGTTGATGAGGATTAATTTTGATAAACAATAACGTAGTTAAAATTGTTGTAATGACAAAAGAAGAAAGATAAATATCAAAATAAAGATCAGCATATTCTCTCACTTTAAACGCAGCAACCGCTAAAGCAACTAAGTAAACGTCTAACATTACCCACTGTTGAATTTTAGACAGCAGTAATAATGTATAGCGTGGACGTTGTTTGAATAAACGTTGCAGGGCAACAATTATAACGAGTAAAGCAAAGGAACAAGGCATAATCACTGAGCATAACAACACCATAAAAGCAGTAATAGAATAGCCAGACGTTGCCATTTTCCAAATCCCGCCCCAAACAGAAGCGTAAATAGGCATTCCGAGAAGATCAATATGCATTAAAGGGAAAATAAGTGCAAAAGGAAGTAAAATAAGGATTGTAATAGCTAAAATAGCACAGCGATTTAGCTTCCAATATTGTCCTTGCTTAAGAACTTCATTACAATTTGGGCAACAAGCGGTATCATTGTGAGTGGTTTTTACCATTTTCACCATCGTATGACATTCTTTACAGCGTTGTAAGTAATTAAAATCTCGTTCCATTATAATTTTCGTTATAAAATTTGCTATTATTGTCTATGATATAACAACTTTTGCAAGTAAGTTCTAAAAAATATTATTTTCCCTTTGACTATTTGGCTTTCTATCTGTAATATTCGCACCCTATGAAAACGGTAAAACTACCCTTAACAATTAATCCTAAAAAAGATGCTCAGCATCGATTAGATTATGAAGGCATTTTTATAAAATCCTCCTTAAATCGATTGGGTGAACTTGTTAGTAATGTGCTAAGTGATGCACAAATAAAACTCTCGCTAAGCATAGATCCTCAAGGATTGACTGTACTTAAAGGTACAGCAAAAGTTGATGTTGAATTAGAATGCCAGCGTTGTAGTAATCCATTTTCACAAACACTAGACTGTACATTTAGTTTCAGTCCAGTATCAAATATGGATCAGGCGGACAATTTACCCGAAATTTATGAACCAGTGGAATTAAATAAATTTGGTGAAATAAATTTACTAGATACTATTGTAGATGAATTGATACTCAATATCCCTCTAGTCCCGAAACATAGTGATGAACACTGTGAAGTGTCCGTGGCGGATATGGTGTTTGGAGAAATTCCTGACGAGGAAGAAAAAAAACCAAACCCGTTCGCTGTATTAGCTAACTTAAAAAAATAATCTAGATTATAGGAGTATGGCCAATGGCTGTTCAACAAAACCGTAAGACTCGTTCAAAACGTGGTATGCGTCGTTCACACGATGCTTTAACAACTGCTGCAGTATCTGTAGATGATCGTGGTGAAACTCATTTACGTCATCACGTAAGTGCAGATGGTTTCTATAAAGGTCGTAAAATTAAGTAATTAATTTATCCACTTTATAAGAATGAGAAAAAACGAGGACAGATGTCCTCGTTTTTAGTTTTAGTAAGCACACAATTAAAAAACAATAGTTAAAATTTGCTGAAACAGCATTTAATTCTTGTTAGAATTAGACAAAATTAATATTCTTAAATTTCGAGAAAAATATGTATAGCAGAATTTTATCAACAGGTAGTTACTTACCTAGTCAAGTTCGTACTAATGCCGATCTTGAACAAATGGTTGATACATCAGACGAGTGGATTACACAGCGAACAGGAATCAAAGAACGTAGGATTGCAGCGAGTGATGAAACCGTTGCAACAATGGGTTATGAAGCCGCAAAGAAATGTGTTGAAATGTCATCTATTGATCCTAATGAGATCGATTTAATCATTGTTGCTACCACTACATCAAGTCACTCTTTTCCTAGCTCTGCTTGCCAAGTACAAAAAATGTTAGGTATTGAAAATGCCATTTCGTTTGATGTAGCAGCAGCTTGTTCTGGCTTTGTGTATGGATTAAGTGTTGCAGATCAGTTTATTAAAACAGGACAGGTAAAAAAAGCCTTAGTGATTGGTGCTGATATATTTTCACAAGTATTAGACCCTAATGATCGTACTACCGTTATTTTGTTCGGTGATGGTGCAGGAGCAGTAATTTTAGAAACCTCGGAAGAGACAGGTATTTTATCTACTCACTTACACGCAACAGGAAAAAATGCCGATGTGCTTACGCTAGAATGCCCATCACGTTTACCACATTGTGATCCTGCTTATTTAGAAATGCTAGGTAATGAAACATTTAAAATTGCGGTGCGAGAATTAGCAAATGTTGTAGAGGAAGCGTTAGTTCATAATCAATTAGATCGTAGTGAGATTGATTGGCTTGTACCTCATCAAGCAAATTTACGTATTATTACCGCTACCGCTAAAAAATTAAAAATGGCAATGGATCAGGTTGTATTGACTCTTGAGCGTCACGGTAATACTTCAGCCGCTTCTATTCCAGCTGCTTTGGATGAAGCTGTTCGAGATGGTCGTATTCAGCGAGGACAAATCTTATTATTAGAAGCCTTTGGTGGCGGTTTAACTTGGGGATCAGCACTGATTCGTTTTTAAATAGAACAAATTAAAACAATGACAACACAAAAAACATTTGCAGATAAAAAGCGTAAAACCGTTGAACAAGCAGAATTTACAGAAGATGGCCGTTATAAACGTAAGGTACGCAGTTTTGTATTACGTACAGGGCGTTTAAGTGAACGACAACGTAAAATGATGAATGATAATTGGAAAATCTTTGGATTGGATTATCAACAGACCCCTTTTGATTTTAATGCTATTTTTGGTAATGATAATCCTGTTATTTTAGAGATTGGTTTTGGGATGGGAAAATCTCTGGTAGAGATGGCAGAACAAAATCCTGATAAAAACTATATTGGGATAGAGGTTCATACACCAGGAGTCGGAGCGTGTATTGCTTATGCCGTTGAGAAAAATGTCAAAAATCTGCGAGTTATTTGCCACGATGCCACCGAAATTCTACGTGATAGTATTGCCAACTCCTCATTACAGGGTCTACAACTTTATTTTCCTGATCCTTGGCATAAATCTAAACACCATAAACGCCGTATTGTACAACCTGAATTTATTACTCAAATTTTGGAAAAACTAACAGATTCTGGTTTTATTCATTTTGCAACTGATTGGGAAAACTATGCGGAATGGATGTTAGAGGTTTTACAACAATTTCAAACAAAGCTAGTGAATCAATCTCCTACCAATGACTATATTCCTCGACCTGATTTTCGTCCTTTAACCAAGTTTGAAGAGCGAGGTAAAAATTTAGGTCATAATGTGTGGGATCTCTATTTTATTAAAAAGTAACAATCTTAAGTCAAAAACTCACTGGCTCAATAAGAATAAGCTTAGAGCCAGTGGTAATACAATAAAAACGTTTAAAGCAATGAAACATTAAGATCGGATGATGAACCCACTATTCTTACACGTTTACCCGCTACAAAACCCGCTTCTTTTTTCTGAACAACAACGATTTCTTTACCATTATCTTTACGGATAACCAGTTCCATAGAGTCAACTTGATTCATTTTTTGTTCTGCTTTAGTACCAATAACCGCTCCTGCAATAGCACCTACAGCGGCTGCAACATCACGTCCTTTTCCACCGCCAATAGTCGAACCAAGCACGCCACCTAATGCACCACCGCCAATGCCTCCAACAACTCCTTCACTGCGAGCTTGAATTAAAACATCACGAACAGCAACAATTTTTCCATAACTAATTGAACGTGCTTCTTTTGCTTGAGAGCCAGTATAAACATTACCACCGTACACATCTTGATTTGCACAGCCCACGATACCAACACTTGTAATGAGTGCAAAAGTTAAACCTAATTTTTTCATTTAATTTTCTCCTAAAATGAATACTAAAATACACTTTTAGTAATAAACAGTGCATTATTGCATTAATTAAGACAATAATCACTCATTTGAGTTTTTTATTGCAAAACAAGCGGTAAGATTGTCGAAAATATTTGCAAATTTTAGTATCATATCATCCGATTTGGACAAGTTAAAAATTAATAGGTTATAACAATGAATATTCAACAAATTTTATCAAAAAAAATTCAATCCGCAATGGTTCTAGCTGGTGCGGAACAAGATTGTAAAGCTGTCATCCGTCAATCTGGAAAACCACAATTTGGTGATTATCAAGCCAATGGAATTATGGGGGCAGCAAAAAAATTAGGTTTAAACCCTCGTGATTTTGCTCAAAAAGTATTAGAACAAGTAAATTTAGAGGGTATTGCTGAAAAATTGGAGATTGCAGGTCCTGGATTTATCAATATTTTCTTGAAAAAAGAGTGGTTAGAAAAAAATGCTGAAAAAGCATTAAGTAGTAAAAAATTAGGTATTGAGTTAAATCAACAACAAACAGTTGTGGTGGATTATTCATCGCCAAATGTAGCAAAAGAAATGCACGTAGGACATTTGCGTTCAACGATTATTGGTGATGCTGTCGTTCGTTCATTAGAATTTTTAGGTAATAATGTTATTCGAGCTAATCACGTAGGTGATTGGGGAACACAATTTGGTATGCTGATCGCTTATCTTGAAAAAATGGAAAATGAGAATGCCACAGCGATGGAATTAAGCGATTTAGAAGCCTTTTATCGTGATGCAAAAAAACATTATGATGAAGATGAAGTTTTTGCAGAAAAAGCACGTAACTATGTGGTGAAACTACAACGTGGTGATGAATACTGCCATACGATGTGGCGTAAACTGGTTGATATTACAATGTTCCACAATCAGCAAAATTATAATCGTTTAAACGTTACCCTTACGGAAAAAGATGTAATGGGTGAAAGTTTATATAATCCTATGTTACCTGAAATTATGGAAGATTTAAAAGCACAAGGATTAGCGGTAGAAGATAAAGGTGCTTATGTTGTTTTCCTCGATGAATTTAAAAATAAAGATGGCGATCCACTAGGTGTGATTGTCCAAAAGCGTGATGGCGGATTTCTCTATACTACAACAGATATTGCTGCCGCAAAATATCGTTGCCACACATTGAAAGCAGATAGAGCATTAGTTTTTTCTGATTCTCGTCAAGCTCAACATATGCAACAGGCTTGGTTAATTACACGTAAAGCAGGCTATGTACCAGATAGTTTCAGTCTTGAACATCATTATTTTGGAATGATGTTAGGTAAAGATGGTAAACCATTTAAAACACGTGCGGGTGGTACAATTAGATTAGCGGATCTTCTTGATGAAGCAGAAACACGAGCAGATAAACTTATTTCAGAAAAAAATCCGAATTTAACATCAGATGAGAAAAAAGCAGTAGTAGAAGCAATTGCTGTAGGTTCTGTGAAATATGCAGATTTATCGAAAAACCGCACAACTGACTATATTTTCGACTGGGATAATATGTTAAGTTTTGAGGGTAATACAGCACCTTACATACAATATGCCTATACACGAGTTCGCTCAATTTTTAACAAAGCAAATATTAATCCTGATAGTCTTGAAGGAACGTTAGCTTTATTGGAAGATAAAGAGCGTTCACTGGTATTAAAATTATTACAATTTGAAGAGTCAGTCACAATCGTTACAAAAGAAGGGACTCCTCACGTTCTTTGTCAATATCTTTATGAGTTAGCAGGTACTTTCTCTACATTTTATGAAGCTTGCCCAATTTTAAATGCTGAAGAAAATGTAAAACAAAGTCGTTTGAAACTGGCTTATTTAACGGCTAAAACCTTGAAACAAGGATTAGATCTGTTAGGTATTAAAACAGTTGAAAAAATGTAGTCCCTACGTAGCTTATTAAATTATAGCATTACAATAAAAAACCGTATGATATCAAAATATCAATACGGTTTTTTTATATTCAGTAGTAATTAGATAGTAAATGAGGAGCCACAACCACAAGTTGAACTCGCATTAGGATTATTTACCACAAAGCGAGAACCCTCTAACCCTTCAATATAATCAACTGTTCCACCAATTAAATATTGTAAACTCATTGGATCCACAACAAGCCCAACATTTTGATTTTCAATGGTTAAATCTCCATCGTTGACAGCTTCATCAAAAGTAAAACCATACTGGAAGCCACTACAACCTCCACCTGTAATATAAACTCGCAAGCGGAGGTTTGGATTGTCCTCACCCTCAATTAGACTCTTTACTTTATTCGCCGCTGCATCAGTAAAGATAAGAGGAACATTAATCTCGCTCATAAGAAACCCCACTAAATTTAAAATTAATGGAGCATTATCCAACAATTAAAAGGTTCAATCAACCTTTGAATGAAAACAATACATACTTTGCTTAACAAGCGGGTAGAACAACCATAAATGTGTAGCCATTGATTTTTATAAATTAATAGTAATTATGTAATAGAAGTGTTGATTTGTACTAATTATAGATACTATTAAGAAAAGCTTATGCTTCGACAGGCTCAGCAACCGCTGTCTTTTGCTCCCTGAGCTTGTCGAAGGGTTTTCTGCGTAATGCAAGGGAATATTAATAAATATCAAGTTAAAGCAACTTATTGATTTTATTAAATTTTAAACTCTATCTCGCTCTGAAAAAGCGGGTAGATGTGATAAAAAATTTGCAAATTTTTAATTAAAGTATTCTAAATTAAATCTACAAAATACCTGAATAAATTGGAGGAAATTTAAACCGTTAAAACGAAAAAAAACGGTTAAAATAATTATATTTTTAACCGTTTTTTATATCTTTTATACTAGCTTTACAAATGCTTTAATTAATGTACACCGTGCATACGTTTTTTCAAGAATTTAGACATTGCTAGAATAACCACTGCTGCTCCTACTGGAATAATAGTAAAGAGTAGGAAGAAGCCTGATAATCCCATTGACTCATTAAGTGAATCGATAGCACTTGCTGTATAACCAGATAATAGATTACCGATAAATGCTGCAAATAACCAAACACCAAACATTAAACCAACAAAACGTTTTGGTGATAATTTACTTACATAAGATAAACCAATTGGTGATAAACACAACTCACCCATTGTATGTAAGAAGTAAGCAGCAATTAGCCAGAACATTGATACTGATGCAGCATCAACACCTGATTTAATACTCATTGAACCATAAGATAAGAAACCAAATCCTGCGCCTAATAATACCATTGCAATCGCAAATTTTACTGGACCTGATGGATTAAATTTTGTTTCCCAAATCTTAGATACCAACGGTGCACAAGCAATGATAAAGAATGAGTTTAAGATACCAAACCAAGACGAAGGTACTTCAATCTGATCTGTTGAACTGAACTCACCATATAATTTCCAAATAACAATTCCCCAAATAATCACAAAGCTTACCATTAAGAAGCTGTTAGATACTGGAATTTTTGAGAAAGTTTGTTTTACGAGTAATCCTAGAACCCAAGTAACAATAATAACTGGCACTACTGTTAAGAAGAAGTTTACCCATACGAAAAGTGTAGCCCATTCACCAACTAAAACACGTTGGGTATAGTCTTTTGCAAAGATAGTCATTGATGAACCCGCTTGTTCAAATGCCCACCAGAAAACAATAGTAAATAAAGCAAAGACACCCACCGCAATTAAGCGATCTTTTTCTTTTAATGTAAGGGTTTCTTTTGTTACTTCTGTCGTTTCTGTATCTTTAACCTCAACTTTTTTGTGTAGAGCACCAATTTTTCCAAATAATGCTTTAGAGAAGTAGAATTGTAGTAAACCGAATAACATAAAGATACCCGCTAAACCGAAGCCATAAGACCAACCCACAGTTTCACCTACATAACCACAAAGCATAATACCTAAAAATGCACCAGCGTTAATCCCCATATAGAAAATGGTATAAGCACTGTCTTTTTTCGATTCTTTTTTATAAAGATCACCCACCATTGTAGAGATATTTGGCTTAAATAGCCCATTACCCAATACAAGTAAAGTTAATCCAAGATAGAATGTCCACTCACCAATTTCTATTGCAAGAGATAAATGCCCCATTGTCATTAACAATGCACCTGCAACAATGGCAACTCTCGCCCCTGTTAAACGGTCAGCAATATACCCCCCAATCAACGGAGTAAAATAAACCAGTGAACTGTACCACGCATATAACACACCTGCATCTTCACGAGACCAAGCCCAACCACCTTCATCTAATGCAGAAACTAGGAAAAGTACTAATAACGCACGCATTCCATAGTAACTAAAACGTTCCCACATTTCAGTGAAAAATAAAACAAACAATCCTGCTGGGTGATTTAACACCTTAGGATTAATCTTATTGTCAATAGTCACTTCCGACATAATTTAAACCTCCTAAATAATTATATAGTTATAAATTCGCATAAATTATCTTAATTTATTATAAAAAACAAGTCAGTACCTCTTATTTTTCCAGTTAAATTTATGAGCGAGATCATACTTTTATCATTTATATTCTCATAAAGACCATATTTTTGTTTTTTCTCTAGAATAATTTCTTAAAAAATAATTATCAACACAGCATAACCTTATTTCTATATCATCAAGAAAAAAATCAACCTACTTCTGATTTAATTATTTACAAAGTGATTATTTTGTAGTAGAAATGTTATCTTAAAGTAACTGTTGCAACATATGTTACAGTCAAAGCAAATAAGAAAACGCAGTTTTTTACCAATTTACAGGATATAAAAATGAAATTACTCGAAGTAAAAGATTTGAATGTTTACCTCAAAACGGACGATGCACTTGTACATGCCGTGCAAGGAATATCCTTTGATGTAGAGAAGGGACAAACATTAGGCATTGTAGGAGAATCTGGCTCAGGAAAATCTGTTACTTCAATGTCCATTATGCAATTACTTCCAGAAAATATCGTCTCTTATGGAGATAATTCTGAAATTATTTTCGAAGAACAATCTATTTTAACGCTTTCAGAAAAAGAAATGCGAGATTTGCGTGGTGGGCGTATTGGTATGATTTTCCAAGAACCAATGACCTCACTAAATCCTTTTATGCGAATTGGCACTCAAATTATAGAGTCAGTCATCACTCACCAACCTCACTTATCTAAAAAAGAAGCAAAACAATTAACACTAGATACCTTAAATATTGTAAAAATTCCAGATGCAGAAAAAAAAATGGCCTGCTATCCACACGAATTTTCAGGTGGTCAACTTCAAAGAATTATGATTGCAATGGCGATTATCAATAAACCTGATTTGTTAATCGCAGATGAACCTACTACAGCACTTGATGTGACGACTCAGGCTGAAATTTTAGATTTGATGTTAGACATTCAGAAAGAAATGGGGATGGCGATTATCTTAATTTCACACGATCTACGTCTTATACATAAATACAGTAATGATGTTTGTGTTATGCAAAACGGTAAAATTATTGAAAAAGGTAATACTGATGACGTATTTAACCATCCTCAACATTCTTATACACAAGAATTATTAAATCCTATTCCAGACACTTTAAAACCAGCACCAGATGAAGATGCAAAGGATCTCATTGTACTAGAAAATGTTGATGTGAATTATGTAGTAACACGTTCGTGGCTTGGAAAACCTAAAAAAGTATTTAATGCCGTTAAAAATATTTCACTTAACTTAAAAAAAGGTGAAACACTCGGTATTGTGGGTGAATCAGGCTCAGGAAAATCAACGCTGGGACGTGCGGTTATGCAAATTTTAGATTATACAGGTGATATTTATTTTGATAAACGTGACATTCCCCTCCTTTCAAAAGAAGATCGTCAAGCGTTGAAAAAAGATATGCAAATGGTCTTCCAAGACCCCTTTAATTCACTTTCACCTCGTTTAACTATAGGTGAAATTATTGGTGAAGGTCTATTAGTACATTTTCCTAAAATGAGTAAACAAGAACGCCGTGAACGAGTGATGAAAATGTTAGAAGAAGTAAATTTATCTCCTTCGATGATTAATCGCTATCCACACGAATTCTCAGGTGGACAACGTCAGCGTATTGCCATTGCACGTGCAATGATTTTAGAGCCAAAATTTGTATTACTTGATGAACCAACTTCAGCACTCGATCGCTCAACGCAATTAACCGTTATTGAGTTATTAAACAGCTTGCAGAAAAAATATGACTTAAGCTATTTGTTTATTAGTCACGATCTATCTGTTGTTAAAGCATTAAGTAATCACGTAATGGTAATGCAACAAGGTGAAGTAGTAGAAAGTGGGGACACACAACAAATCTTCCATAATCCTCAGCACCACTATACTCAACATTTGATTGAGGCCTCTAATTTATAGAAAATAAATGGCAATTTTCTTATTTAAAAGCAATAAATTAAAACTTATAACCTCGGTGTAAAGCAACAATACCTGCACTGAGGTTATAATAGTTAACGCTCTCAAAGCCAGCTTGCTCCATCATCTCTTTTAATTCTTGCTGTTTTGGATGCATTCGGATAGATTCAGCCAAGTAGCGATAGCTTTCACCATCATTCACTACCGTCTCACCAATTTGAGGTAAAATATTAAAAGAATAGAAATTATAGGCTTGACCAAGAGGGTCAAAAATAGGTTTTGAAAACTCCAATACTAATAAACGCCCACCAGGTTTAAGTACTCGATACATTGAACGCAGTGCTTTATCTTTATCTGTGACATTGCGTAATCCAAAACTAATAACAATACAGTCAAACGTATTATCTGCAAAAGGTAACATTTCTGCATTAGCTTGTACATAACTTACGTTACCTACAATACCTAAATTGCGTAGCTTCTCACGTCCAACTTCTAACATTGAGCTGTTAATATCCGCCAATACAACTTCACCTGACTCTCCAACCAAACGAGAAAATTTAGCACTAAAATCCCCTGTTCCGCCAGCAAGATCAAGAACTTTTTGCCCTCTTCTTACACCACTACAATCAATAGTAAAGCGTTTCCATACTCGATGAATCCCAAAAGAAAGTAGATCATTCATTAAATCATACTTTCCTGCAACACTATGAAAAACGTTAGCGACCAATTGCTGTTTTTCTTCTTTTGCAACAGTTTTAAACCCAAAGTGTGTGGTTTCCGATGTATCGCTGTGACTTTGCTGTGATAAATATTGATTAGACTCTTTCATTTGCTTAATTCTTAATAAAAAAATAATCATCACTTTAACAAAAAAATAATCGCATTTCCTCAATATTTTGCAAATTTTTCATATGAAGTGACCGCTTAAAAAGCAATATTTTTATATTTTTCCATTCTCTAATGCTGTTTAAAGCGTTACAATAGGCGGATTTTTAAATTTAATATAAAGGATTCTCAATGAAAATTACTAAAAATTCTGTACCAAGTATTGCCTATCAAGTTCGTACTCAAGAAGGGGTGTTAGTTGATGAAGCACCAACTAATCAGCCTTTAGACTATTTACATGGTCATCAAAACCTTGTAGTTGGTTTAGAAAATGCACTGCAAGGTAAAGCTGTGGGAGATACTTTCGAAGTTCGAGTAAAACCAGAAGAAGGCTACGGTGAATATAATGAAAATATGGTACAACGTGTACCTAAAGAAGTGTTTCAAGGTGTTGATGAATTAGAAGTAGGTATGCGTTTTATTGCAGATACTGATATTGGCCCTTTACCTGTTGTGATCACAGAAGTAGATGAAACAGAAGTTGTGGTTGATGGTAACCATATGCTAGCAGGTCAAGAGTTATTATTCAGTGTTGAAGTTGTTGCAGTACGTGTTGCAACAGATGAAGAAATTGCTCATGGTCACATCCATCAACAAGAAGGTGGTTGTTGTGGACATAATCACGATGATGATCACGAATGTTGCGGTCACGATCACGATGATGATCACAAATGTTGTGGTGATCATAAAAAAGAAAAACAAAAAGGTAAAAAGGGTAGCTGTGGTTGCGGCTGTAAACATTAGAGGTAATAATGGCTGAACGTAAATATTTCGGTACCGATGGTATACGAGGAACAGTGGGGCAATCACCTATTACGCCAAAATTTATTTTAAAACTAGGTTGGGCTGCTGGTAAAGTACTTGCAACACAAGGTTCTCGAAAAATATTAATTGGTAAAGATACTCGTATTTCTGGCTATATGATTGAAGCGGCGTTAGAAGCAGGGTTATCTGCAGCAGGGCTTTCTGTTGCATTTACAGGGCCAATGCCAACACCCGCTATTGCTTATTTAACCCGTACTTTCCGAGCAGAAGCAGGAGTCGTAATTTCTGCTTCTCATAACCCTTATGAGGATAATGGTATTAAATTTTTCTCATCAAATGGGGAAAAATTACCTGATGAAGTTGAAGAGGCCATTGAAGCAATGCTTGATGAACCAATGGATTGTGTCGAATCATCAAAACTGGGGATTGCAAGCAGAATTACTGATGCCGCAGGACGCTATATTGAATATTGTAAGAGTACCTTTCCATCAGAATTAAGTTTAACTGGTTATAAAATTGTTGTAGATTGTGCTAACGGAGCGACCTACCATATTGCCCCAAATGTGATACGTGAACTTGGTGCTGAAGTAATTGAAATTGGTACAAAACCTAATGGTATGAATATCAATAAAGAAGTTGGTGCTACTGATATTAGAAAGCTCCAGCAGACAGTACTTGAAACCAATGCTGATGTAGGTTTAGCTTATGATGGTGATGGGGATCGTTTAATTATGGTCGATCACCTCGGAAACAAAGTTGATGGCGACCAAATTATTTTTATTATTGCTCGTGAAGCCTTACGTGCAGGTAAATTAAAAGGTGGAGTCGTTGGCACATTAATGAGTAATATGAGCCTAGAAAACGCATTGCGTACACTTTCTATCCCTTTTGTACGAGCTAATGTGGGCGATCGCTACGTATTAGAACAACTAAAAGAAAAAGGTTGGAAACTTGGAGCGGAAAATTCAGGGCATATTATTCTTTTAGATAAAAACACAACTGGTGATGGTATTGTTGCCTCTCTGGAAGTATTAGCAGCAATGGTATCACACAAATTAAGCTTAAATGACCTTGCAGAAGCAGTTCCACTGTATCCACAAGAACTTATTAATGTGAAATTCAGTGGTCAACATAATCCATTGGAAACGGCTGAAGTACAAAGTATTACTCAAGATGTCACAAAACGCCTTGAAGGTAAAGGTCGAGTATTACTGCGAAAATCAGGTACTGAACCATTAATTCGAGTAATGGTAGAATGTATCGATGCAAACTTAGCACACCAATGTGCAACAGAAATTGCAGAGGCAGTAAAACGTAATTAAATAACTCATCTAACGCTAAGACTACTCTTAGCGTTTTTCTTTTTTATTTTAGAGGTTAAAAAATAAAATGGATCAACTTTCAATGAAAAGAAAAGCCGCAGAGGCGGCATTAAAATATGTCAAACCAGATACTATTATTGGTGTCGGTAGCGGTTCAACCGTAAACTGCTTTATTGAAGCACTAGGTACTCTCGACTTTCCTATTGAAGGAGCAGTGGCTGCTTCAAAAGAGTCCGAAAAACGCTTACAAGCATTAGGTATCGAAGTGTTTGACGCTAACCAAGTGTCAGCTCTCGATATTTATATTGATGGTGCTGATGAAATTACGCCTCAAGGTTATATGATTAAAGGTGGCGGAGCAGCATTGACGCGTGAAAAAATTGTCAGTTCATTAGCAAAAAGGTTTATCTGTATTGTGGATAAATCAAAACAGGTTGATGTATTAGGCTCAACCTTTGCTTTACCTGTCGAAGTAATTCCAATGGCTCGCTCTTATGTAGCTCGTCAATTAGTTGCATTAGGTGGTTCACCTGAATATCGTGAAGGTGTCATAACAGATAATGGAAATGTCATTTTAGATGTGTATAATTTTAACATTATTGAACCACTAAAAATGGAACACACCATCAATAATATTGCAGGCGTTGTCACCAATGGTATTTTTGCTCAACGATTTGCGAATATCACTATTGTGGGTACGCCAGAAGGTGCTAAAATAGTCGAATAATTAATTGTTTTCCTTACCTTTCTCCATACACAGGAAAAAGGTAAGGTCAGAAGTTCAAAAAATAATAACAGGATATAAATAATGCAAACCACTACTTCTCTTGATAAATCAAAAATTAAATTTGTACTCCTTGAAGGTGTTCACCAAAATGCTGTTGATGTATTAACATCATCTGGCTATCAAAATATTCACTACTATAAAGAAGCGCTCGATGGTGATGAATTAATTGAAGTCATTAAAGATGCTCATTTTGTAGGCATCCGCTCTCGAACGCAATTAACAGCAGAAGTATTATCCAAAGCAACTAAATTAGTCGCCATCGGCTGTTTTTGTATTGGAACAAATCAAGTAGATATGAATGCTGCAAAATTATTGGGTATTCCTATTTTTAATGCGCCTTTTTCAAACACTCGCTCTGTAGCAGAGTTAGTATTGGCTGAAATTATTTTATTACTACGTAAAGCCGCACAAGCCAATATGGAAGTACATCGTGGATTATGGAATAAATCAGCCGAAGGTTCTAACGAAGTACGTAATAAAAAATTAGGCATTATCGGTTATGGGCATATCGGTTCACAATTAAGCATTATTGCAGAATCTATTGGTATGCAGGTTTATTTTTATGATATTGAAAATAAATTGCCACTAGGCAATGCAAAACAAATGGGTAGCTTAGAAGAATTACTCTCATTCTGTGATATTATTTCTCTTCACGTACCTGAAAATGCCTCTACCAAAAATATGATTAATGCTCGACGCATTGCTCAGTTTAAACAAAATGCCATACTCATTAATGCAGCACGTGGTACAGTGGTTGATATTGATGCCCTCACAGAGGCTTTAGCTAGTGGTAAATTACGAGGCGCAGCTATTGATGTTTTCCCTATTGAACCAGCCTCTAAAGATGAACCCTTTACATCACCGTTATGCCAGTTTGACAACGTCATTTTAACACCTCATATTGGTGGTTCTACAGCAGAAGCTCAGCAAAACATAGGAACAGAAGTTGCCAGTAAATTTGTTAAATACTCAGATAATGGTTCCACACTTTCTGCCGTAAACTTCCCTGAGGTTTCTCTGCCTGAACATAGTGGTACAAAACGACTACTACATATTCACGAAAATAAACCTGGAATAATGAATGAGATCAACAAAATATTTGTTGAAGAAAATATGAACATCGCCGCTCAATATCTCCAAACAGATGCTCAAACAGGTTATGTTGTTATTGATGTTGAAACCAATGATGTTTCAAAAACACTGGCTAAATTAAAGTTAATTGATGGTACAATTAAAGCTCGAGTACTATACTAATTACGAACTCAAATAAGCGGTATGATTCCATTAAAAATTTGCAAATTTTAAAAGTGCCCCCAAAGTTGGACAGAATTTTGGGGGTACTTTATTATGCTAAATAATCACTATTTTTCTAAAGGCCATAACCAAGCAGCACCACGCACACCGCTAGAGTCACCGTGTATTGCTTTTTTAATCGGTGTTTGAAATTCACGACCAAAGATATAATCATTCATTAAACGTGGTACGTTGGTATATAAACGTTCAATATTGCACACACCACCCGCAAAGACGATAACATCAGGATCTAATACGTTAATATATTCTGCCAATGATTTTGCTAAACGTCTTTCATAGGCTTGTAGAGATTGTTCCGCAATCGGATCACCTTGTTCAGAAAGTTTAACAATTTCATGACCTTTCAAGAGATTTCCTGAGCGTCCTTCATAATCTGCACATAAACCTGTCCCTGAAATAAATTGCTCAATACACCCTGCTCTACCACAATGACAAGCTCTACTTTCCATCACTGCTTTTTCTTCTTCATCTGCCCAAGGCAATGGATTATGCCCCCACTCTCCCCCAATACCGTTTGCACCATTGTGAGGTTTACCATTGATTACAATACCAGAACCACAACCTGTACCTAAAATTAAAGCGAGAACAATATCTTTTCCTGCCCCAGCGCCATCCGTTGCTTCTGAGACTGCCATACAGTTAGCATCATTGGCGATACGAATTTCACGTCCTAATAAATTCTCTAAATCTTTATCTAAATATTGTCCATTTAACCACGTAGAATTAGCATTTTTTACTTTACCCGTAAAAGGCGAAATCGTACCCGGAATACCCATTCCCACTGTACCTGTTTGCCCTGTTGCTACTTCAGCATCATCAACTAGACCTTTAATAGCTTTTAAAGTATCTGGATAAGAACCTTGTGGCGTTGCCACTCTTTTTCTAAATAATTCCTCACCTTGATCGGATAGAGCAATCACTTCAATTTTTGTACCACCTAAATCAATCCCAATTCGCATAACATTCTCCTTATATTCAAATAATTATTAAAAACATTTTTTGTAAGCAGTCACTTTTTTATGATTTTTTGCAAATTTTTATCACAATCATACCGCTTATATTAACCTAATAGACCGAATACAATGCAATATAAAGCAATACTTTATCTGCTGTATTTGATAAATTGAGCCCTGTAATCTGAACAATTTTGTTTAATCTGTATTCCAAAGAGTTACGATGAATATTTAACATATTCGCTGTACTCACCGACTGCATATTATTTTCAAACCACGTAAACAACGTGTTTCTTAGTATGCCGTTTTCATCTGCCTCTTGTAATTTTTGCATAATACAATCTAATTCTTCTTTCTCCCAGCTCTGTTTTAATTTCTCAAATAAAATAGGAAGAATAAAATCTTGATAAATATGTGTTTTTTTATCTGGATATCGCATTTTTCCTACCTGTAATGTTACTTTAGCTGTTTGGTAAGAAGTAGCAATATCAGGGATGGCATTGTGTTGCTCTACATAACGACCTATCGCAACAGTAACAGTAAAATACGGATCTTCAATATAATTGATCAACTGTTGCAAAGAAGTAATATGTTGATTCAAATCCCACTTATCATCACTATTTAATGCAGGTGCTAATAATACTAATTGAGAAAAAGAGTGTTGAATGACAAGATTTTGCTTATTTTGTGCGATTAGCCACTGTTGAACTATTTGAGTTCTTTCAGCCATCACCTCAAGAGTGTCACTCTCCATTTCAATGATACAAACTATACGGGGAGACGTTAAATCAATGTCTAAATAGTCTGCCCACTTCATTGTTTCAGACGTTATCTCTTTAGAATGCAATAAAGTGGAAATTAACGTTTCAGTTAAACTGGCTTTATAAGTAAACATTTTTAAATTTGTATGATGGAATAATAGGCTGATTATATTATATAATCTGATTAAATACATAAAATTAATACATTTATTTATAAGGCGAGTATTATGAGTGATCTTTTATTTAAACTGGATAATGTTATTCAAAATTACGCTTGGGGAAGTAAAACATCGTTAAATCAGTTATTTGACATTCCTAATCCTGATAACAAACCACAAGCTGAACTATGGATGGGAGCACACCCAAATGGTTGCTCTAAAAATGCAGAGACAGGAGAGTTGTTATCAACACTTATCAATCAAAATATTGTAAATTTTTTAGGTGATCATACCGCTTCACAATTTGGAGAATTACCTTTTTTATTCAAAGTATTATGTGCAGAAGAGCCACTCTCTATTCAAGTCCATCCTAATAAAAAGAAAGCTGAATTAGGTTTTGCTAAAGAGAATGAAAAAGGGGTCGACTTAAAAGCCCCTTATCGTAATTATAAAGATCCTAATCACAAGCCTGAATTAGTTTATGCGTTAACCCCTTACAAAGCGATGAATGGATTTCGCCCTATCGAGCAGATCATTCAATTATTTGAAGAAGCAAACTTACCGAGCCTTAAAAAAGAAATCACATCCTTAAAACAATCACAAAACAGTGAGGAATTAAAACACTTTTTCAGTGCTATTATGTCATTAAATAATGAACAAAAAGACCAAACCCTAACAGAACTGTACACTCAATTAAAAAAAGGTGCTAAAACAAAATTAGGTAAAGAAGCCTTTGATTATATTCAACATTTTCGTCAATATTATGATAACGACATTGGATTATTATCCCCATTGATGTTAAATACGATTGAGCTTCAACCTAGTGAAGCAATGTTTTTATATGCTGAAACACCTCACGCTTATGTACAAGGAACTGGTCTTGAAATTATGGCAAACTCTGACAATGTATTACGTGCAGGTTTAACCCCTAAATATATTGATGTTGCAGAATTAATTGATAACACAAAATTTGACTCTATTTTACCTGAGAATATCAAAATAAAACCAAATCAAAACAATGAATACCCTATTCCAGTGCCAGATTTTAAATTTTCAATTATGACTGTAACAGAAAGTATAAAAACACAATCATTAGATAGTGCAGAAATTTTATTTTGTATAAAAGGGGAAATTATAATTAACTCACATAACAAACAAATTATTCTTCACAAAGGAGAATCTGCTTTTATTGGTTACGGTTTAAAAAACTATCAATATAGTGGTAAGGGAGTGATAGCAAGGGCTTACGTATAAATGTAAAATTATAACCACGTCACCATTAGAAATATAAACACAAAAAGGCGTATCTTTCGATACGCCTTCTTTTAGCATTTTGCTTTATAAATAAATCTAATTATTTAACAATTTTAGCAACAACACCCGCACCTACAGTACGTCCACCTTCACGGATAGCGAAGCGTAAACCTTCGTCCATTGCGATTGGGTGAATTAGGCTTACTACCATTTGAATGTTATCACCTGGCATTACCATTTCTACGCCTTCTGGTAATTCGATAGTACCAGTTACATCAGTTGTACGGAAGTAGAACTGTGGACGGTAACCTTTAAAGAATGGAGTGTGACGTCCACCTTCATCTTTACTTAATACGTAAACTTCTGAAGTGAAGTCTGTGTGTGGTGTAATTGAACCTGGTTTAGCAAGTACTTGACCTCGTTCGATTTCTTCACGTTTTGTACCACGTAATAATGCACCGATGTTCTCTCCTGCACGACCTTCGTCTAGCAATTTACGGAACATTTCAACACCTGTTACTACTGTACTTGTTGTATCTTTGATACCTACGATTTCTACTTCGTCACCTGTACGAATAATTCCACGCTCTACACGACCAGTTACAACAGTACCACGACCTGAAATTGAGAATACGTCTTCAATTGGTAATAGGAATGGTTGGTCAATTGCACGCTCTGGCTCTGGAATATAGCTATCTAAATGGTCTGCTAATTCAAGGATTTTTTCTTCCCACTCAGCTTCGCCTTCTAATGCTTTTAATGCTGAACCACGTACGATTGGTGTATCGTCACCTGGGAAGTCATAGTCAGAAAGAAGTTCACGCACTTCCATTTCAACTAATTCTAATAATTCTTCATCATCAACCATATCACATTTGTTTAAGAATACGATGATGTAAGGAACACCTACTTGACGACCTAAAAGGATGTGCTCACGTGTTTGTGGCATTGGACCATCAGTTGCAGCAACTACTAAAATTGCTCCGTCCATTTGTGCCGCACCAGTGATCATATTTTTCACATAGTCCGCATGTCCTGGACAGTCAACGTGTGCATAGTGACGAGTTTCTGTATCATACTCAACGTGTGAAGTATTGATAGTGATACCACGCGCTTTTTCTTCTGGCGCATTATCGATTTGTGCGAAATCACGTGCTTCACCACCTGTTTTTTTAGCTAAAACAGTTGTGATTGCAGCAGTTAAAGTTGTTTTACCGTGGTCAACGTGACCGATTGTACCCACGTTTACGTGTGGCTTAGTACGTTCAAATTTTTGTTTAGACATTTGTCAATTTTCCTAGAAAAAGGATCTATAACACTTAATGTGTTATAGATCGGTTTATAAAATTACTTCTTACGAGCTTCAATAATTGCTTCAGCAATATTTCTTGGAGCTTCAGCGTATTTCAATGGTTCCATTGAATATGATGCACGACCTTGAGTCTGTGAACGAAGATCCGTTGCATATCCGAACATTTCAGATAAAGGAACTTGTGCACGAACTGTTTTACCAGATGCAGTATCATCCATACCTTCAACTAAACCACGACGGCGGTTTAAGTCTCCAATTACATCACCCATATACTCTTCTGGTGTTTCTATTTCAACTTTCATTAATGGTTCAAGTAAGATTGGTTCTGCTTTGCCGAACGCTGATTTAAACGCTAAAGACGCAGCAAGTTTAAATGCTAATTCAGATGAATCCACATCATGGTATGAACCGAAATGTAAACGAACACCGATATCAACTACTGGATAACCCGCTAAAGGACCAGATTTAAGTTGCTCTTGGATACCTTTATCAACAGCAGGAATATATTCACTTGGAATTACCCCACCTTTGATTTCATTAACGAATTCATAACCTGGACCATCTTCCACTGCTTCTAGTGGATATAAGTCGATCACTACGTGACCATATTGACCACGACCACCAGATTGTTTTGCGTGCTTACCTTCTACATCATTAACACGAGTACGGATTGTTTCACGGTAAGATACTTGTGGTTTACCAACGTTCGCCTCAACTTTAAATTCACGACGCATACGGTCAACGATAATATCTAAGTGTAACTCACCCATACCTGAAATGATAGTTTCGCCAGACTCTTCATCAGTGTGAACACGGAATGAAGGATCTTCTTGTGCTAAACGACCTAATGCAAGCCCCATTTTTTCTTGGTCAGCTTTAGTTTTTGGTTCAACAGCAACAGAAATTACTGGTTCAGGGAATTCCATACGCTCAAGAATGATTGGCTTATTAGGATCACATAATGTATCACCCGTAGTTACATCTTTTAAGCCGATTGCTGCAGCGATATCACCCGCACGAACCTCTTTGATTTCTTCACGTTTGTTTGAGTGCATTTGTACGATACGACCAAAACGCTCACGTTTTTGACGTACTGAGTTCATCACTGTATCACCTGAATTAACTACTCCAGAATAAACACGGAAGAAAGTTAAGTTTCCAACAAATGGGTCTGTTGCAATTTTGAATGCTAATGCAGCAAATGGTTCGTTATCATCTGCGTGACGCTCACCTTCAGTCTCATCAAGGTTAATACCTGTAATTGCAGGAACCTCTGTTGGTGCAGGTAAATAATCAATAACTGCATCAAGCATTGCTTGAACACCTTTATTTTTAAATGCTGAACCACAAGTAACAAGAATAATCTCATTAGCAAGTACACGATGACGTAAGCCTGCTTTGATCTCTTCTTCAGTTAATTCTTCACCACCGAAGTATTTATCCATTAACTCATCAGATGCTTCTGCTGCCGCTTCAATTAATTTTCCACGCCATTCTTCGCAATCAGCAACCATATCTTCTGGAATATCGTCATAGGTAAATGTCATACCCATATCTTCTTCGTTCCAGTTGATTGCCTTCATTTTTACTAAATCAACCACACCTTTAAAGTCTTCTTCAGCACCAATAGGTAATTGTAAAGCAACTGCTGTACCGCCTAAACGTGTTTTAATTTGCTCAACAACACGAAGGAAGTTTGCACCAGTACGATCCATTTTGTTTACGAATGCAATACGAGGTACTTTGTATTTATTTGCTTGACGCCATACTGTTTCAGACTGAGGTTGAACACCACCAACCGCACAGTAAACCATTACCGCACCATCAAGAACACGCATTGAACGTTCTACTTCGATAGTAAAGTCAACGTGTCCTGGAGTATCGATAATATTGATACGGTGTTGATCGTATTGTTGTGACATACCTTGCCAGAAGGTTGTTGTCGCAGCCGATGTGATTGTAATTCCACGCTCTTGTTCTTGTTCCATCCAGTCCATCGTAGCTGCACCATCGTGCACCTCTCCGATTTTATGACTTAGACCTGTATAGAATAAGATACGCTCAGTTGTAGTTGTTTTACCAGCATCAATGTGAGCACTAATACCGATATTACGATATCTTTCAATCGGGGTTGTACGAGCCATTTTATTTCCTAATTGATTTTAAAATTTTTTATATAACAAGGCTTCATCGCATAATTTAATGTATGTGATGAAGCCTAAAAATAAAACAATTATGCTATTACCAGCGGTAGTGAGCAAATGCTTTATTCGCTTCAGCCATACGGTGAACGTCTTCACGTTTTTTCACCGATGCACCTTTGTTTTCTGTTGCATCAGAAAGTTCGTTTGCTAAACGTAATGCCATTGATTTGTCACCACGTTTACGAGCTGAATCTACGATCCAACGCATAGCCAATGCATTACGACGCACTGGGCGAACTTCTACTGGCACTTGGTAAGTTGAACCACCCACACGACGAGATTTAACCTCAACAGTTGGGCGAACATTTTCAAGTGCTTCCTCAAATGCTTCTAATGCGTCTTTACCTGTACGTTGTGCTAACGTCTCTAAAGCACCATAAACAATTGATTCTGCGATAGATTTTTTACCATCTACCATTAAAACATTAATAAATTTCGCAAGTAATTCTGATCCGAATTTAGGATCTGGAAGGATCTTGCGTTGTCCAATAACACGACGACGTGGCATTGCAAATTCTCCGTATAAATCTTCAGGATATCCAAAACTCTTTTGACTGGAGTTTCGTATAAATATAAATAACTAAATTAACGTTTGGCCTTACTTAACGGAGAACCATTAAGATTTAGGACGTTTAACGCCATATTTAGAACGCGCTTGTTTACGATCTTTTACGCCAGCACAGTCAAGTGCACCACGTACGGTGTGGTAACGCACACCAGGTAAGTCTTTAACACGACCACCACGGATAAGAACAACACTATGCTCTTGAAGGTTATGACCTTCACCACCGATATAAGAAGTTACTTCGTAACCATTTGTTAGACGAATACGACATACTTTACGTAATGCTGAATTCGGTTTTTTAGGTGTAGTTGTGTACACACGTGTACACACGCCACGTTTCTGCGGACAAGATTCTAATGCAGGAACGTTGCTTTTTACAACCTTTTTCACACGCGGTTTGCGTACTAATTGGTTGATAGTTGCCATTAAAAAACTCCAGTTTAAAATTAAATATTAATTAAAAGTCCTTTCATACATAATAAAAGGACGTGTAATTCTATTGTTGTATTGAATAATTGTCAAGAAATATGTATTAAACCTACACATATTACTGCTTCACTCATTATCAAAAGCTTTAATTTATTAAAAAACCGCTTTTAGACCAAGAAAATAACCTCTTTCAGCGCCAGGTACTATCGTTGGAGAAAAACCTGTACCAGATGAATAATTGAAGTATTTTTTATCAAAAACATTCGTTATACCACCATATACTTGTATCCAATCTCTAGGTTGATACTTCATACTCAAGTCAACAATTTCGAAACTTTTTACCTGATCATTTCCTTTACCCTCTTGATCTTCTTGGTACATAGTATTTTCATATTTACTTTGATAAGTATAGCGTACAGTTGCCGATAAATTGTCAGTGAAATCATAAGTTGCACGTAAAGCGACTTTATGTCGAGGTACTTTTTGTAACCCTGATCTTAAGAAGTTAGAAGTTTTACCTTTATACCGTTTACTTGCAATATACTTACGTATCTCATCACTTGCATAATCTGTACGACCTTTTAAGTAAGAATAACTTTCTTCTAATGTAAGATTACCAAATTGCTGTATCATTGAGAGATCCATTCCCCAACGTTTTGTTTTTAAAGCATTAATAGTTTCATAATTACCACGATAAATAAGGCGAGACATTTGGTTATTCGTTTGTGAATACCAACCTACTAAATTGACTGTAGTAAATTTAAAAGAGTCTTTTAGCCCTATTTCATACATATTAAATTTTTCAGGCTCCGCCCTTGTACCACGATAATGATATATTTTCTTCTTGTCTTTATTCATTGATGAAACAATATCAGTAACTTGTATTCCATCCGGCACGGTGTAACCTCGCTCGTAACGAGCATAAACACGTCCTGAATCACTGTAATGATAGGCAAGACTTAAATCAAAGGCTGTATTCCATAAGTTTTTGGTATCATTAAATATTTGATTTTCTTTTATACTATACTGATAACGCGCTTTTTCAAAGCCCCATTTTGTTAACTCTCGACGAATACCTTGGCTAGTTTCCCAATTTCCCCATTTCAATTGGTTAGCTATATATCCTGCAAAAACTTTTTTATCATAATTAAATATCTTAGGTTTTTTATAACTATAGTATTCTAATTGAGATTTTTGAACTGTTCCATCAATCCCTATTAACAGTTCTCCACCATTCATATAGTGCCATTTAACTTTATTACGAATACCAAATGCATTAGTATAAACCGTTTTATCAAGCTCTTTTACTCCTACATAAAAACCTTTTTGATAAAAAGCATCTGAAATGACACTAATATTATTGACTGTATTATAACGATAAGTGACACTTATATGATCCTGACGACGATCTCCATACAAATACGCCCTCTTACCATTTTTTATTTTAGGTCGATAATTTGTTCCATATTTTTTGACTTTATCATAACTAATATTCTCAAGATAAAGAGAATCTTCGTTTAAGTGAGAGGCTCTTACAGTTAAGTTTTGTGTATCATTAATATCCCAACTTAATCCTGCAGAATAATATTCTGAATGGCGAAAAGTATCAACAAAATGAAGGTCTCTATTTAACTTACTTGCATTAAATGTGACAGCTAAATTATCATTTAAACGGGTACCAAGATTTACATTCAAACGATAACCCTTAGAGTTAGATTCTCCAGATAGACTATAGACTGGATTATCAACACTTTTTACACTAGAAGTGATATTGACTATCCCTCCAGATGCTCCACTACCATATAATACAGAACCACCACCTGGAATAATCTCTATACGCTCAATTTGTTCTACAGGAATTACATCATAGTTCAGCTGATTTGGATGATTCGTTAATGCAGTAATTGGTACACCATCAACGATTACCTGAATATTACGCGAGGCTTGATCTGCACCTTGTCCACGAATATCTATTTGACCATGCCCTGTCGCCCCAACAGAAACAGAAGGCACTTCGGCAAGTATATCCGAGATAGTACGATGACCTTTTTCTTGAATCTGTTCTTTAGAAATAACGATGATTTCTTTAGTATTACGGAGGTGTTCAATTTCAAGATACTCAGGATGAACGTAAATCGTACCTAATTCGGTAGAGGGAGTTTTATCAACATTTAGAATTGTCGAGTTTTCTGTTTGTAATGCAAAGATATTCGAAGAAAATACTATAGACACTATTCCAATACTAATATTGCTATATCTCATAAGAAACCCCTTTATATTAATGTGAGTCATTATCATAAAGGGGCATTATATAAATATATAAAAGGAAAAACAAGCGGTAACATTTAGAACAAAATTTGCAAATTCTTCCTTTTATCGGTAGTAAGTTATTCTTCGCTCGTATTTGCTAATCGAGGAGCAGAATATATATGACTAGTCGCACTTGAATGACCGCCAAATCCTTTGCCGTAGAAATAATAGCGAGAATCTTGCCATTCAACAGCCTCAAAACACTCTTCTGACTCTAATGGAGATGTAGCTAATGTCATTTCTGCCGTTGTATGAGCAACTCGTGAGACAGTACCTAAATTGCCGTCAAATTGATAGCTACTTTGATAAGACTCTGTCTGTAATTGCTTACCTTTTACTTCTTCTTGCACTTCATTCACAGCTACCGTTACTTGATCCGATGAGTGTGATTTCTTCTGTTTTTCATTTTTCTCTTTCACCAAATCTCTGTCTGATTCTTGAGTAATGACATTACCTAAAGGTCGAGAAGACGAAACGCTCTTATCTTTAACTACAATTGGCGTTACTGGAGTGAGAAGCTCATTGTTTTGCTGTTCTAGCATTTCATCAACGGACAGAAAACGAGGTTTACTGTCTGCTACAACCACCTTTTCAGCTTTAATCCACACTTTTCCACTTGCAAACTCAGGAGACATTACCGCAGAGCTTAGTCTCATTGATGTTTGCTGAGATTGACGACGACGCTGATTACCTACTCGTAGATGGCGAGGCAAACGACGACGTGAAGATTCTTTCCCTTCATTCTGCTTAATCGTAGTGTCTTTATTTTGCTCTGATGGCTGATCTTGTTGTTGAGACTCTTGTTGTGATAACAAAGGCTGAGCAACTTGAACTTGCTCCACTTTTTCAATCACTGTAGTACTTTGCTCTTTCTCAATAACACTATCCGCTATCTCTTTCTGATGCTGTGCTACTTCCTTTTGAGGAATATCTTGTTTAGCTGCATTTTCAACACGAATTTTCTTACGTAAATCTCTACGCTGTCTACGCTCTGCAACCTGATTACTATTTGGCTGTGGTGTTTTCGCTTGTTTTTTATCTACAACCGATACAACCTCTTCAGTTACATTACTAGTAGCAACATTATTTTTCTTACTTTCATTACGTTTTTTTGATTTAGCATTATTCTGCGTTACTTTGCGTCCATTATTAGAATTCGTATACTCTTTTCGATTACGGCGATCTCGTTGATTCCGACCTCGATTATTATGTTGATATTTTCCTTTTTTAGGCTTAACTTCTTCTTCCTCAACAAAAATACCTTTAATTTTTTTGATAATACGACTAATTAATGACACTTTCTTTTCTTTAGATACTGGTGCTGGTTGCAAGTTTAAATTAGTATCTTGCAATACAGACTCAACAGTAATAACAGGTTCATTATTTGCAAGAGACTTTTCAGTCAACACATCATTTGTCACTGTACCATCTTCATCTCTTAACTGATAAAATTTTGCTAAATCATAACTCAAGGTCGAAGATATTTCATTTTCTCGTAAACGATAAACGCTAAAGTGAGGTGTTTCCATATTTTCATTTGGTACCACCATAACATTAACATTATGACGTTTTTCGATGCTGTCCACTGCTTTACGTTTTTCATTCAACAAGTATGACGCAACCTCTACAGGAACAACTGCGTGTACTTGTTTAGAATTATCTTTTATCGCTTCTTCTTCTACTAAACGTAAGATCGAAAGTGAAATAGACTCGTTATCTCGTACTTTACCTGTACCCTGACAACGAGAGCAGATATGTGAAGATGCTTCACTTAGTGAAGAGCTTAAACGTTGACGAGACATTTCAAGTAAACCAAAACGAGAAATTCGTCCAAATTGAATTCTAGCACGATCTTGAAGAACCGCTTCTCGAATACGATTTTCAACTTCACGCTGATGACGTACTGGTGTCATATCAATAAAGTCTATAACAATCAATCCACCTAAATCTCGTAAACGCATTTGACGAGCAATTTCATCAGCAGCTTCAAGGTTAGTATTCAATGCTGTTTCTTCAATATCACTACCACGAGTTGCTCTGGCAGAGTTAATATCAATCGCAGTTAAAGCCTCTGTTGCATCAATAACAATCGAACCACCCGACGGCAAACGAACTTCTCTTTGGAACGCTGACTCAATTTGTGATTCAATTTGATAATGGCTAAATAAAGGCACTTCCCCTTCGTATAGACGAACTCGATTAATAAAATCAGGACGAACAAGACGAATATGGTTTTTAGCTTTTTCAAAAATCTTTTTGCTATCAATTAGAATTTCGCCAATATCTCGACGCAAATAATCACGAATAGCACGTACAATTACATCACTTTCTTGATGAATTAAGAAAGGAGCAGGACGAGATTTAGCCGCTTTTCTAATTGCTTCCCAATGATGTAATAAAACCTGTAGATCCCACTGTAACTCTTCTGGTGATTTTCCTACACCAGCCGTTCTTACAATTAGACCCATATTATCAGGAACATCTAAATTTTCTAAAATTTCTTTTAGTTCTAAACGCTCTTCTCCTTCGATTCGACGAGAAATCCCCCCCGCTCTAGGATTGTTTGGTATTAATACTAAATAACTTCCTGCCAAAGAAATAAAAGTAGTTAAAGCAGCGCCCTTATTACCTCGCTCTTCTTTATTTACTTGAATAATAATTTCCTGTCCTTCTTTGATAATATCCTTAATGCTTGGACTACCACGAAAAACATAACCTTCAGGAAAATATTCACGGGAAATTTCTTTTAAAGGGAGAAAGCCGTGTCTCTCTGTACCATAATCGACAAAAGCAGCTTCTAAACTAGGTTCTACACGAGTAATTCGCCCTTTATAGATATTGGATTTCTTTTGTTCATGTCCTGGACTTTCAATATCTAAATCAAATAAACGTTGCCCATCAACTAAAGCAACACGCAACTCTTCTTTTTGAGTCGCATTAATTAACATTCTTCTCATTTTATTGTCTCTTAATCTTCCTATTTCTCTTTTATTTTTTTATCAATCTCACGACTGTAGAAAAAGAGATAAATTACATATTCATTTACGTCTTATGTTATTGGAACTGCGTAATTATTTGCTTATTTATCAACCGAAATATACACGGTTAAAATTCCTGTTATTTTTATGAAAGTTTAAATAAACAAAACCGTGTAATTATGACACTTATAGCACTCGATTAGCAAGGTTATTGTAAATTATTTTGAAATGTTTTATGAAAAGCGCAAACAAAAAACGCTGATTATTTCTAATCAGCGTTTAAAATATGGCTCCTCCTGCTGGACTTGAACCAGCGACATATGGATTAACAGTCCACCGTTCTACCGACTGAACTAAGGAGGAATTGAGAGATGGTGCCTCGAGGCGGAATCGAACCACCGACACGAGGATTTTCAATCCTCTGCTCTACCGACTGAGCTATCGAGGCATCTCGTCGTTTGCGGAGCGTATTAAACCGTTTTTTACGCTCTTCGTCAAACACTTTTTGTAAAAAAACTCAAAAAAATGACCTAACAGATCGCTTTATGTACAAATTGTATAAAAAAACAATATTTACCTTACTCCTCTATACCCTTTATACGCTTTATCGACCTTTAATAAATAATTTCTTGCTTGAGCAGATGGGTGTGCTGTTGTAAGAATTCGATATACCGCATTTGGTGGCAAACGATTAATTCTCTCTAGTGCTACAGAACGCTTACTATCAAACACTTTTAACACGGCTCCAGCACCACTATTATAGGCTGAAATCATTGCATAACGCTTAGATATAGGATTGGTAATACCCGCTAAATACTCATTTTTTAGAATATATAAATAATTAGTTCCTGCATCAATATTATTTTGAGGATTATATAAATAACTCGAACTTGGCTGACCACTCTTTCCTTTATGCTTAAATATATCACGCCCTGCTGTACGAGGCACTACCTGCATTAAACCTATCGCATTTGCATAGCTCACCGCATATGGGTTAAAACTGGATTCAGTTCGCATAATCGCTAAAATAAGATTTGGTTGAATACCGTAACGCTGAGCAGAATGACGAATCATTGACAAATATTTTCTAGCACGAGCTTCCACGTGATTTGCCACCATCATAATGGTCACATAAGTCACAACTCGACCATTGCGTAAACGACGTGTTTTTAATGTATTTCGCAATAAATAACTTGCAAAATTATTTGCTATCGCAACATTGGTAACTGGCTGTTTATTATGATCAACAACCTGTCCTTTTAAAAAAGGATGTGTACTGATTGGTGTATCTCCTGCTGCGAATAGATCAATTCCTGACGCATCATTTCCCATCAAAAGAGTATGAATAATTGCATTACGTAAATGACTTTCATTACCTAAAGTTTCAATGGTAATTCGCCCTTCATCAAAGCTAATGTGAGAGCGAGTATAAAACCGATCCGTATATTTCACATAATCTTTGGTACTCGCAACAAGCAATTCATTCACACCCCAAATTTTATCAATATTACGTGAAAACTGCCCAGTTAAAATATCTAACCCACGGATATCTTTGGCATAAATTTGTACATTATCTTTAGTTGAGCTACCACAAGCAGATAAAAACAGAATAATAAATAACAGTAAAAATGGCTTAAATCTCATCTACTTCTTATCCTCTGGTACGTAACCCTCAATATGAACCTCTTTACCTTCAAATAAAAAATTAACCATTTCTGTTTCTAATAATTTACGGTGTTCAACATCCATCATATTTAGTTTTTTTTCATTAACTAACATCGTCTGTTTTTTAATCCATTCTGCCCATGCCTGCTTACTAATAGAATTAAAAATTCGTGTGCCTAGTTCACCTGGATAAAGTTGAAAATCTAAACCTTCAGCGTCTTTCTTAAAATACTCACAAAATACTGTACGAGCCATTGTTATACCCTTAATTCATTTAAAATTCGTTTGATGGGAGCTGCCAATCCCACTTTATTTGGTTGTTGTAAATCATACCAATAATCTTGATTCAAAGATATATTGGTTGTATAAATTTCTGATTCCTCTGCAACTTTCAAAACATCCTTTTCTACTGGTTGCTCATTTAACTCCACTAAAATAGGAATAATATCCAAATGGAAATGACTAAATGTATGGCGAAAAGCAACCAATTGTTGCATTTTTTGTAAATTTTTATTCACAAGTGACCGCTTCAAATCCTCCAAAGTATCAAACTGGGGAAATACAAACAGACCACCCCAAAGCCCTTTGGCTTCTCGCTTTTCTAAAAACACTTTTGAGCCACATTTTAAAATCAAAAAATAACACTGCTTTTGGGGTAACACTTTTTTAGGTTTTTTCGTCGGAAACCTCTCCCAAGCTTGCTCTTGATTGGTTTTACAATTCTCTTCAACAGGACAAAGTGTGCATTTAGGTTTCGTTCGAGTGCATATCATTGCACCTAAATCCATCATTGCCTGATTAAAATCAGTTACTCCTTTGTTAGGTGTAATTTGTGCAGAAAGTTCCCATAATTTATTTTCCACCGCTTTTTTACTGCTATGTCCCTCAACCATAAAAAAACGGGCTAACACTCGTTTGACATTACCATCTAAGATAGGGTGAGGCTGTCCTAAAACGGAGGATAATACGGCACCAGCAGTACTTCTTCCCACCCCAGACAAAGCAAGCACATCATCAAAATGAGTTGGAAATTCACCTTCAAACTTATCTCGAATTTGAATCGCTGCTTTATGCAAATTTCTCGCGCGGGCATAATAACCTAACCCAGTCCATAAATGTAACACCTCATCAATATCGGCATTCGCTAAATCAATGACAGTAGGGAAACGTGCCACAAAACGTTCAAAATAGGGAATAACGGTCACCACTTGTGTCTGCTGCAACATTACTTCTGAGAGCCACACGGTATAAAGAGTTTTATTTTGCTGCCAAGGTAAGTTTTTGCGACCATATTGTTGATACCATTGTAATACGGGTTCCGCAAAGCAGAAATCTGAGTTCATTTTTAGTTAAAGCTATATTTACATTTAAAACGATATGGTATCGCAAATCGTAAAATCTGTATAATACTTTAAAGTTTTCTCTATCTACAAAAGAAAAAAGAACACCACAATACTTATAAAAAGTACCATAATGTCCTCTCTTTCTTTCGATTTCTAATATAGGGTAACGCTAATAATGTGTAAATTTCTTACACAATGTTACCGCTATATCCGTCAAAATTATAAAACTTCTAATAATTCGACTTCAAATACTAACGTACTAAATGGTGGAATTAATTGACCAGCACCACGCTCACCATAAGCTAACTCGTGTGGCACGACTAAACGCCATTTAGAACCTGCTGGCATCATTGTTAATGCTTCAACCCAACCTTTGATTACACCATTTACAGGAAATTCTGCTGGCTCACCACGTTTAATTGAACTATCAAACTCTTGCCCAGTGATTAAAGAACCTGCATAGTGAACACGTACTTTATCTTCTGCTGATGGCACTTTACCGTTACCTTCAACTAATACTTCATACTGTAAACCACTTTCAGTAACTTGAACGCCTTTTGCTTTTTTATTTTCTTCTAAAAATGCTTTTCCATCTTGTTCAATTTGAGCAAACATTGCTTGTTGTGCTTTTTCTGCACGTTGTTGTAATTCCTGTAATGCAACAGTGATTTCATTCACATCTACTGCAGGAGGATTTTGATGTAACACATCAAAAATGCCTTTCATAACTGTCTCAGGCTCAACCTCTAAACCGCTGCCTAAAAGTTGCTGTCCGATTTGTAAACCAATACCATAACCACCTTTTTCTTCAGTAGTTTCTAATTTCACAGAGTCAAAATTTAACGCCATAATAATTTCCTTTTTGTTTAAACGAGTTTTATAGATGGGGAGTTTTTTTAAAAAAACAAGAATAAGCGGTAAGATTTTATCAAAAATTTGCAAATTTTAACCACATTCTTTTTTTGTTGATCCTTTTTTCTTTACAAACGTATTTTTTACTCTGACCGATTTTCTTACATAAGTTATCCAAATTAAGCAATAAATTGTCATAATTCTTATTGCTATATCACCTCGTACAACAGAAATTAATACATCTTTAAAAACTAAATACTCTACGGAAGTATCAACTATAATAAAGAGTAAACTTGCTAATGAGATGATCACAAATAATTTTGGAAATTTATAATGTTTAGTAAAAAATAAATAAGCGAGATAAATCCAAGCCAGTAATATTAAAATATTACAAACTAATTCACATATTACAAAATATTTTAAATGAGGAACATAATACGGTGAATTAACCGTAATCAGCTCCTCCCAAAATTCATTTTCAAATATCAGCTCATAAATTGGAAAAAGCTCTGCCAATATTTGAAAAGGTGCAAATAAAATACTAGTACCTAATAAGATAAACCAACCTTTATGCTCTTTTTCTGGAATATCTACTAGCATTTTACTTCTACTCCGACAACGCCGCCAACTGATCCGCTTGATGTTCAGTAATAATCGGTTGAATTAACTCTTCCATTTTACCATTCATTACTTCATCTAAACGGTATAAAGTTAGGTTGATTCGATGATCCGTTACTCGCCCTTGTGGATAGTTATAAGTACGAATTTTATCACTACGATCTCCTGAACCTAATAAGTTACGACGTGTATCTGCTTGTTGTGCTGCTCGGCGCTCTTGCTCTGCTTGCACAATACGAGAAGCCAGTACTGACATCGCTTTGGCTTTATTTTTATGCTGTGAACGCTCATCCTGACATTCCACCACAATACCTGTTGGTAAATGCGTAATACGCACCGCAGAATCCGTCGTATTAACGTGCTGACCACCTGCCCCCGACGCACGGAAAGTATCAATTTTCAAATCAGATGGATTGATTTCTGGCAATTCTGATTCTGGTAACTCAGGCATAACCGCAACTGTACAAGCCGAAGTATGAATTCGTCCTTGCGATTCGGTTTTTGGTACACGTTGCACACGATGACCGCCAGATTCAAATTTCAGCTTACCATACACGCTCTCACCACTGATTTTCACAATGACTTCTTTATAACCGCCCTGTTCACTTTCATTGGCTGACATCTCTTCCACACGCCAGCGTTGACTTTCTGCATAACGAGAATACATACGGTATAAATCCCCTGCGAAAATCCCCGCTTCATCACCACCTGTTCCTGCACGAATCTCTAAGAAACAGTTATATTCATCATTTGGATCTTGTGGTAATAATAAAATTTGCAGTTGTTGTTCAATCTCAGGAATTTGGGCTTCACTTTCTGCAATTTCTTCTTCTGCCATTTCCTTCATTGTTGGATCATCCAACAACATTTTGGCTTCTTCAATATTCTCTTGCAGTTGTTGCCACTGACTAAATGTTTTAACTACATCTTCCAATTGTGCATATTCTTTTGAGTACGCTCGAAATTTCTCTTGATCACTGATAATATCAGCATCGCCTAACAACGCTTGCAATTCTTCATAACGTTCAGTTAAAGTTTCTAATTTTGTAATAATGGATTGTTTCATAATTTTATTTAAGTTATTTTTTGTAAAATTTAATATAAAAACGACCGCTTATTGTAACGGAAAATAATCTAAATTGCTTGTATAATATTGGAAAAAAGCACTAATGCTTCGACAGGCTCAGCAACCGTGCTTTAACAAGTTTAGTAATAATCCTTTAATTATACTTAACCACTTTATCTTAGAGTTCCCTGAGCCTATCGAAAAGAAAATTAAAATATTCTTAAAAAGTGGAAAACAATTGTTGTTACCATTAATTATTTATATCATATGCAAAGTATAATACTTACTTAAGATAAAATCGAAAATGAATCATAAACCTTGCCCTTGTCAATCCAATAAAAATTACGCCGAATGTTGCCACTCTTTTCATCAACATTCCGCCACACCACTCACTGCTGAACAACTAATGCGATCACGTTACAGTGCTTATGTGTTGGTTAATATTGATTATATTGTAGAAACCACCTTACCAAGTCAGCAAAAACATTTAGACAAATCCGTAATGAAGCAATGGGCAAAAACAACCAAATGGTGTGGTTTATACGTTATTGCCCATAATCCGAAATTTGCTAAAAATAGAGCAACAGTGGAATTTAAAGCCTATTTTGAGACAAAGCAAGGAATGGCGGAGCACCACGAATTATCGTTGTTTGTTTTTAAAGATAAGAAATGGTATTTTGTTGATCCAAATGTATAGGACATAGATAAAAGAAACTCCTTAATTTTGAAATGTTAAGGAGCAAAGTTTTACTAAATGCTTTTTAGCTTTTTGTTGTAACGACCTTTCTTCTGAGAGCTATAGTATCCATAGATTACTAAAGATAATGACAGCAACTGTTGTACCACCAAAATAAGTTTATCTTGTAAAAGCATCAGTGTTCCAGCACTTACATTCATCAACATAAAAAACAACCAACCTTTTGGATTATTTTTTGCCATAAAATAACTGCCTAATAAAAATCCGAATACCATACCCATTTCTAAGACTTGTGATACCCTTGTCACACCATTATGGATAATAATACTGTAGCCAAAGCCAAGAGCTAATGATAAATAAGTAAATAATAAAACGAAACGATTAAAATATTTGTTATGCTTTTTATTATTATGATAAGTATTGTATAAACCCAGTAACATAGCAGGAATACCGCCTGCTTCTACTGCCGTTGCAATCCAATTATTTTCGCCAGCTAAAATGACTATCCAAGCACAAACACCAATTAGATACGAGATCCAAGCCCCCATTTTCAGTTTTTTACGGCTCTCACCCTGTTTTTTCTCAGCAACTGCGAATAAAAATTTATTTAATAAATAAAATCCTGCTGCCCATATTTGTAAGACTAATCCCATTTGGTTATATTCCTGATAAATTTTGCTGATTTCATTGTGTTTGTATAATCATAATATAGAAAAATAAGAATAATGGATACTGCATACTTATCAGTTTATAAAATATTATGACTCGTAACTCTAAATCTGCTAAAAACAAAGCAATGATGGAATTTAAAACTTATCTTGAAATCAAGCAAGGAATAGCAGAACATCACGAATGATCATTGTTTATTTATAAAGAGAAGAAATGGTATTTCGTTGATCCAAATGTATAATTTATATTGTAGGAAATTGTAAATTTTTCTAAAAAACAAATAAACGGTAGAATATGACTTAATATAATCATTCTACCATTTTCTATAATAGTATTAATTACCTAACTTTTTTAGCCAACATTGTTGCAAACTGTAATTGAATACGGTTTCCTTGCTCATCAACTCGATGTAACTTACCTAAGTCCTCGTTGTATTTAATTAATTCCCAATCTTGATAATATGCTTTTAATTCTCCCTCTTTAAAGGTAAAAGAAAAAGGTTGTGTACAAGGGTATGCTTCAGTATTCATCGCACACACAATGAGGTTATAACCACCAATTTCTGTTTGTGCTTGCATATTGGAAATAATTGCAGGAATACGATCTGCTTGTAGGAACATAAAAACGACAGTGGAAAAAATAAAATCGTATTTTTGTGTGATAGCCGCTTGATTAATATCATAAATATCTGTTTGCAAGTGAGATAAATTTTCCTGTGTAATAATACGATTTAAAAAACTGATACTTTCTTCATTGTGATCAACTGCTGTTACATCAAAGCCTAATAAATTCAAATAAAGGGAATTACGACCTCGTCCACAGCCTAAATCTAATGCTTTACCTTTTGGTACATAATTTGCAGCATTTAACACTTCTGAATGTGTCGCTGTTAAATTATATTTTTTAGCATAAAAATCTTCTGGCTTACAATAAAATTGTAATTGACACTCTAAATCATCAGAAGCCGCTTCTACCTTATGCCAAAGTTGTGGTGTCACAAAATCAGCTTGATTATCAGGTGATAAAATCACAGAACTTACTTCTTCGCCGTCTTCTGTTAACTCATAAAATTTTAATAATCCTTTTAATACCGTGAGTTTTCCCCAAGTGCCTGCTTTCGTATTGTGTTTCTCTTGAAACATTTTAGGTAGTGATTTTTTATTCCAAACTGGCATCGTTTTATAACAAATTAAATCTTTCATATCATTTCCTTTTACAGTTAAGCTATGGATAAAATTGACTATTTTAGTCAGGTATATCATTGAAAGTAACCTATAACATCTGATTATTTTTGCAAAAAGTGAAGCAGATGTTACCGCTTATTTTAAATAAATTTAGCGACTTGAAAGCCTCGATTAAAATAGGTTAATACATCGTCTTCTTGAGTATCAATATCAGTTAACTGTAAAATAAAAACAGTATGAGTGCCTACTTCATAGGTGTTAATAATTTTACCCTGTAAAGTAGAAACAGCCTCTTTCAGTGCTGGTTGTTCTGTTGCTTTCCAAATATCCCATTCAAAACGCTGTTCCATTGTTGAATCTAACATATTAGCAAAATGTTCCGCTAACTCTTGTTGTGAAGCACTTAACACATTCACACAAGCAGTGCCATTTTGCTTAAAAACAGTATGAGTACCACTACTTTGATTAATACAAAACAACAATGTTGCAGGATTATCACTGACGGAACAAACCGCTGATACCGTTAGACCAACTTTACCTGCTTTACCCTCTGTCGTTACAATACTAACGGGAGAAGGTAGGTTTGCCATTGCATTACGAAACGCTAATGAAAAATCACTCATCTTTTTTATTTTCCTCTTATTCTTTCCAAATGATATGGTATTCACGATTTTCTTCTTGATGTGAGATTAAGAAACGTGCAAACACATCATTCATTTCATCATTTTCATTGAGCAAACCAATCCATATTTCAGCAAACGCATCTGGATCAATTAAGACTCCAATTTCTTCTTCCCAATGATCACTCGTATCAACCATTTCCACTGCACCACGTTCTTCAAATTGAAGATTAAACAGTAAAACGTCCGCAGGATCTAAATGTTCCCCTGCCATTTCTAAAAAAATATCATAAGCAATATCAATGGCTTCATCAGGGGTTAATTTTGTTATATTGTTCAATTTATCGCCTTTTTAAATAATAAAAAATAAATATATAGCTAGTTTAACAAAAAAAATTGCAAAAAGTTGTATAAATCTTACCGCTTAAAATTAAAAATACGTAAATTATTGGAAAAAATAGTGTATCTATGTTAAAAAGTTATGTAGAAAAATTGAATTACTTTATTTTAATCACTTAAGGAAAATTGAAATGTCTTTACAAACTATTATTGAAGAAGCCTTTGAACGTCGTGCAGAAATTACGCCAGCAAATGTGGATGCTCAAACTAAAGCTGCCATTGAAGAAGCTGTATTAAAACTAGATTCTGGTGAATTACGTGTTGCAGAAAAAATTGATGGTGAATGGATTGTTCATCAGTGGCTGAAAAAAGCCGTACTACTCTCTTTCCGCATTCGTGACAATATCATTGTTGATGGCGGTGAAACAAATTACTACGATAAAGTCCCATTAAAATTTGCAGAATACACGCAAGAGCGTTTTGATAAAGAAGGGTTTAGAGTCGTTCCATCAGCAACCGTTCGTCAAGGTGCTTACATTGCTAAAAATACAGTATTAATGCCATCTTATGTCAATATCGGAGCTTACGTTGATGAAGGTACAATGGTTGATACTTGGGCTACAGTCGGTTCTTGCGCTCAAATTGGTAAAAACGTACATTTATCTGGTGGCGTAGGTATTGGTGGTGTATTAGAACCATTACAAGCTAATCCAACCATTATTGAAGATAACTGCTTTATTGGTGCAAGATCAGAAGTGGTAGAGGGTGTGATTGTTGAAGAAGGATCTGTGATTTCTATGGGTGTATTTATCGGACAATCTACTCGTATTTATGATCGTGAAACAGGTGAAATTCATTATGGACGCGTGCCAGCAGGTTCTGTGGTGGTTTCTGGTAGCTTACCATCAAAAGATGGTAAATATAGCCTTTACTGCGCTGTGATTGTGAAAAAAGTTGATGCCAAAACATTAGGTAAAGTAGGTATTAACGAGTTATTGCGTACAATTGAATAATAGTTCATATAGCCACTATATTTAGTGGCTATTTTTTTAGAATATACAGGGGGTGAAGTTTTTAATTAAAGATTAGTAGTTCATAATGGTAAAAATGTTTACAGGTGTAAATATTTGAGATGTATGATTTTAAAATGAAAAATAATCCAAACTTGATACAGAAAGGAGTTTTTATGGACAATTTAAAATTAGCTGAAAACATTATTGAAGCATTAGGTGGAAAATCTAATGTAAAAATAATTACTAATTGTATGACTAGAATGAGAGTCACTGTAAAAGAGCGAACCCTTGTAGATAATGAAAAAATCAAAAATTTTGAAGGTGTTCTCGGCTTAGTTGCAGACGATGATTATTTTCAAGTAATACTCGGTCCAGGTAAAGCAGCGAAAGTGACTGATGCGGCAGTGGAACATTTTGGTTTAACACGAGATGAGCAAATAATAGGTAACTGGGAGGAAAACAAAGAAAATATAAAAAGTATGCAAAAATCCAGTTCGCTTAAAAAAGGCGTGAGAGTAATTGCAAATATTTTTATCCCTCTTATTCCTGCAATTATTGCAGCAGGATTATTCTCAGGTTTTGCAAGCTTAATTTCCAGTTTAAATACGGGTGGAAATGAATTTGTTACAGGTATTACAACATTTTTCACTTTAATTGGTCGAGCATTTCTAGGCTACTTTGTCATTTTTACAGGGATTAATGCAGCAAAACAATTCGGTGCAACTGAAGCTCTAGGTGGAATAATTGGTGCTATATCTATCGGCCCTCAAATAGTCTCTCTATCTAAAATGATGGGGCTTTTCAATGAAACAATACCTTTAGAATCAATCCTTACGACTGGTAAGGGTGGAATTATTGGGGTAATTATCGGTGTTTATATCCTTTCTAGAGTAGAAAAAGCACTAAGAAAAAGAATTCCAGATGTACTCGATCTAATCGTTACTCCATTTTTATCACTACTTATTACTGGTCTAATATTCGTGTTTGTAATAATGCCTTTTGCAGGCTTTGCTTCAGATATACTTGTCGCAGGACTTTCTGTCATAATCAATTCATCTAACCCAGTAGTTAGTGTCATAAGTGGATATGTGCTTTCTGCTTTATTCTTACCTATGGTTCTATTAGGGCTACATCACGGACTTATTCCTATTTACGCAATTCAATTGGAGTCTATGGGAGGGGTTTCGTTATTCCCTGTACTCGCTATGGCAGGAGCAGGGCAAGTAGGTGCGGCTATCGCAATTTATATGAAAGCTCGTAAACTTGGTAATAATAAGCTTAAAAAGATAATAGCGGGGGCGCTTCCAGCTGGAGTATTAGGCGTAGGGGAACCACTTATTTATGGTGTAACGCTCCCTATGTTTAAACCATTTATTACCGCAGGCTTAGGAGCTGGGTTTGGTGGCGCATTTATTATGCTAAATCACGTAATGGCAACAGCTTGGGGACCTTCAGGAATTGTTGCGACACCATTGATGGTTTCAGGAAAAATCTTACCATACATAATGGGATTACTCATTTCATATATCGGTGGATTTATAATCACAACACTATTTATTAACGATGATGATGTAAATAGTATTTAGAAGATAGGGGCTAATCTATATTAGCCCCTTAAAAAATCATCTTACTCCCAATTTATATAAGGAACTAACCGCTTGCAACTTTGTCTTTTAATAGTGCGGAGGTGGTGTTTCTTCTGCCAATGAAGCAATATTGCTAGACGAAGCATTCGCTAATTTTTCTGCAATATGACGAACTTGCATTTGCAATTTATCTAATATAAATTGTTGTTGAATAAGCGCTTGATTTAAGTCTTCCATTGCATTCTCTTGAAAGGCTATTTTTGTTTCAAGCTCTGCAATATAAGCGAATAATTGATGAGTATCTGTGTTCATTTTAATGATGACTATTGTTTACGAAAGGAATATACTACCTCATCTGTACTATTGTTTAAACCCTTTGGGACTATTTATATCATATAAATAGACCAAAATTAAAGGAATATATAATGTTAAAAACTAAACTATCAACTGTTGCATTTTCAGTAGCAGTAATGGCAACGGCACTTGTTACTACATCTGCTATGGCTGAACAAAAAGCTGATACTAAATTTGTTGATGACTCTTCTTATGCTCTTGGTGTATTTATGGGTAAAAATGTGGAGCAAATGTTAGCTTCTCAAAAAAAATTACTTACTTATAATCAAGAGAAAATTTTAGCAGGATTTGAAGATACGCTAAAAAATAAGAGTAAGCTAAACGAAGAAGAGCTCAAAATGCAATTAGAAGATTTGGGGCAATACCTTGCAGAAAAAGAAGAAGCAATGACACTAAAAGCGGGTAAAGAATTCCGTGATAGTTATGCGAAAAAAGCAGGTGTGAAACAAACTAAATCAGGATTACTTTACAAGATTGAACAACTTGGTAAAGGTAATTCACCAAAATTAGCAGATACGGTAAAAGTACATTATGAAGGTACTCTGACTGATGGTACTGTTTTCGATAGTTCATATCAACGTGGTGAACCTATTGAATTTCAGTTAAGCGAATTAATTCCAGCATGGAAAGAAGCTATCCCTATGCTTAAAAAAGGCGGAAAAATGGAGCTTGTTGTTCCACCTGAATTAGGCTATGGAGATCATCAAGCGGGCAGTATTCCTGCAAATTCAACCTTAATGTTTAAAATTGAATTACTCGATTTTAAATCAACTGAAGCAAAAACCAAATAGAAACTCGAGAGTAAACGTGGTTAGTACATCTAGCCACGTATGTATATTATGACAATAAGTTCACAACCTTTTACCCTTGAAGATTATGCAATTATAGAATCATACATTCCAGTGGTTGACGGATTAGCGTCTCTACTTGGTGAATATTGCGAAATCGTACTACACTCACTTGAAGCCCTTGAACATTCGGCTATTTATATTGCAAATGGACACAATACCGATCGTAAAATTGGTTCACCCATTACACATAGAGCGCTACAGTCTCTCCATCAAATGAATAACCAAGAGGATTCTAAACCTTATTTTACTAAGGCGAAAGGAAACGTGTTGATGAAATCAAACACTATTCCAATTCGTAATAGTAAACAGCGTATTATTGGGCTACTGTGCATCAATCTAAACTTAGATGTACCTCTCTCACAGTTCTTTAATAGCTTTATTATGCCAAATGAAGGAACATATATTGAGGAAACGTTTGCTCGCTCTGTCGAAGATTTAGTTGCCCAAACTATTGAAAAAACAGTGGATGAAATTACTATTGATAGCTCGGTTGCCAATAACAATAAAAACCGTCAAATTGTCATTTCTCTGTTTGAAAAAGGTATTTTTGATATTAAAGATGCAATCAACCAAGTGGCTGAACGTTTAGATATCTCGCGTCATACTGTGTATTTATATATCCGCCAAGTTAAACAGGAACAAGAATAATGCTGCATTATGTCATTGCGGTGAAATCCCCTGTTTATGGATCACAAGGCAGTGCTTTAGCTTTTCAATTTGTCACTGCGCTAATAGAACAAGGACATTGTGTGGATCAAATTTTCTTTTTTCAAGATGGAGTCTCTAATGCAAACAAGTTCGTCAACCCTGCTAGTGATGAAATTAACCTTGTAGAAAAATGGCAGTGTTTAGCACAATCACACCATTTATCACTACATTTATGCATTGCTGCCGCACAACGAAGAGGAGTAGTAGATAATCAAACGACTCCAATCAAAGAGCAATCAAGTATTGCTGAAGCCTTTATTTTAGCTGGCTTAGGTGAATTTACACAAGCCATACTAAAAGCAGATCGTTTGGTAACTTTTTAAAATGAAAAAATATAAACTTGCTATTATTTTTACTCACCCTCCTTTTGGAACGGCGACAAGTCGAGAAGGCTTAGATGTCTTATTGGCAGCAAGTGCTTTTTGTGAAGAAAATGAAATTCTAATCTGTTTTATAAATGATGGCGTGTTCAACTTAGTTACCCATCAAAAACCACTGGCGATTTTGCAAAAAGATCATATTGCTACTTTTAAACTGATCGAGCTCTATGAACTGTCTGAATGTGTAGTATGTGAAAAGTCACTTGAGGAACGTCATCTACAACATAATGATTTGGTTCTTTCAGACATCACAAAAGTACCACAATGCACGCTCTTTAAAATGCTTCAACAAGCAGAAAAAACACTCACTTTTTAGGATTATTTATGCTCTATACTCTTTCTAAATCACACTATAACATCGATGATCTTGAAAGCATTCTTTCTCATATCACAGAACAAGATGCCGTCATCTTATGGCAAGATGGGATGTTGCTAGCGGTACGATCCTCGCAACTTTTTGCAAATATTAAAAATATCTTTATTTTAGATTCAGACGTGACTGCCAGAGGATTAACCTTATCATCAGAATTAAAAAGAGTAAGCCTCCCAGAGTTAATCGCTATTACTGAGAAATTTTATCCACAAATTGCATTATAATTATTCCAAATATAATTATATACTTGTTTATCTTGACTAACTCTCCCTTAATCGTTACCATTTATGCGATTTTTTATTTGAGGAAACACATTTTGGACAGTCATAGGGACTCTTCTAGTCAATATCACATCACTTACCTAAACTAAGCACATTTCGTCCAACTGCCTCAAGGCTTACCGACGAGTGTCGGGTAAGTCTGTTCCATTCTATGTTCATTTCCCTACAAGGAGTATGAAATGATTAAAGCGTTTGCATTAGAAGAAAATAATACACGTTTAATAAGAGTAAATGAAGATAACCCAAACACATTAAATAATAGTATCTGGGTAGATTTAGTTGATCCTAGTGAAGAGGAACGCTGTGTTTTAGAAAAAGGGTTCTCTCAAACCCTTGCTGAAGAGCGAGAGCTAGAAGATTTAGAGGCTTCAGCACGTTTTTTTGAAGACGAAGATGGATTACATTTACACTCATTTTTCTATTGTTTAGATGAAGAAGATTATGCGGATATGGCAACTGTTGCATTTACTATTCGTGATGGCCGTCTCTTTACGTTACGTGAGCGAGAGCTACCTGCATTTCGTTTATACAGAATGCGAACTCGTACCGCCAAATTAACCGATGGTAATGCGTATGAGCTGTTACTTGATCTGTTTGAAACAAAAATCGAGCAATTAGCCGATGTTATTGAAGATATTTATGCAGACTTAGAAAAATTAAGTCGTGTCGTACTTGATGGTAAACAAGGAGAAGCTTTTGATGAAGCGCTTTCTTCTCTAACTGAATTTGAAGATGCAAGTTCTAAAGTACGTTTATGTTTAATGGATACGCAACGTGCATTAAGTTTCTTAGTGCGTAAAACTCGATTACCAACTAACCAATTAGAACAAGCACGTGAAATTTTACGAGATATTGAATCATTGCAACCACACAATGAAGCATTATTCCAAAAAGTAAACTTTTTAATGCAAGCAGCAATGGGTTTTATCAATATTGAGCAGAACCGTATTATTAAATTATTCTCTGTTGTGTCAGTAATGTTCCTACCGCCAACACTGGTTGCATCTAACTATGGTATGAACTTTGCCAATATGCCTGAACTCAGCTTTGCTTATGGTTACCCTCTTGCCATCGGATTAATGATACTTGCCGCTGTTGCGCCTTATTGTTATTTTAAATATAAAGGTTGGCTGTAGTTTTTATCTTCATTTTGCGATCTCGATCGAGTAATTAATTTAATAATATTTACTCTTTTTTTAAAAGCCCTAGTATTTATCTCTAATAAATAGACTGGGGCTTTTGCTTTATGGTTAATCATTCAATATTAAAAGCAATCACACTAATAGAAACATTAATAACACTTTGTATTTTAGTTATTTCTCTCTATTTCCTTTCCCCTGTTATATTCAAATTACAAGATAATCATAAGTTAAACACTGAAATTGCATTAGTTAAATCCTTTATTTATCAAGTACAAACCAAAGCACGTTATCATAAAAAGCGCTATTCTTTACTGCTCTCACAAGATATAGCAAAACAAAAATGGTGCATTATTGCTATCAAGAAAAAAACAAGAAGACGGGTAAAATGCAATTGTCTTAATTTATCAAGCTGTGCAAAATTTGATGAGTATTTACTCTATAAAAATAACATTGACGGATCTCAACTCAATACCTCTCTTTATTATCCAAAAACCTTTATTAATATTGATGGTATAGCGGGTACATTAGAATCAAAATGTGTAAATATTTCCGTTAATCAATACAGTGAAATTTTAAAATTTAATCAATATGGAGTCGTTGATGTTATTCCAAAAAACAAGATTAGCCGATGTCGCTATCGTTAAATCCTTTAAAGCAGTAACTTTAGTTGAGATATTGATATCATTATCCTTAACCACTGTTTTGCTCTTTTCTTTTGCTTCTTTTTATTCCAGTAGCCATCAGAATCAAAATAAACTAAAAACCCGTTTAGAGCTACAACAAAATACCCAACAAATTATCAATTTTTTTAAACAACATATTCAACATCTGTATTATCAAGGCATAAACAGAGAGCAAAGCAATTATATTTTATTCCAAAATAACCAGTTATCCGTCAATATACTGCCTCACTGTTTACTATTTTTTTATGATATCAACAGCGATGGCTGTGTTGGTAATCGTAAGAAAAACAGTGCGTGTGCTACAAAAAAACAAAATAAAACCAACCAAATAGCCAAAGAAGTCTTTGGTTTTAAAGTAAAAAATCAAGAGATTTATATTTATGAAGATAGCCGTATCAATAAATGTTTATTGCCTAAATGTAAACAATTACTCACCAGCTGTGATCAGGGTGAATGGGGAAAACTGACCGAGAATAGCAACTACAAAGTGTCAATGTTAAATTTTACTTGGCTAAAAGAACACAAAATTATGCAAGTATCCTTATCATTAAAGAAAAATGGGGAAACTTACTCTTCTCAATCTTATATTTATATTTTTAACGACTATGATAAAACCATTTAAAGCATCCATCTCACTGATTGCCATAATTTTACTGCTAAGTGTATTATCTATAATGTTTATCACTAAAGATAAATTGATTCATAGTGAAACGATTACCCAACATTATTACCATCAGTACTTAAAACATAAACTAAAATTAATTGATTATATTCATCAAGATAAAACACAATTGTGTAATCAATATAAAAAAGAGCAAATAGATATCATAACAAGCGGTAAGATCTTTCAATTTTTTTGCAAAAATGTGTCTATTTTTACTACTGAACCAAATAAAAAGAAATACATTTCCTTTACTGATATTCAACACCATCTTGATATTAAAAAATATCAAAAAGACATTATTCATATTCGCTCTTTAAATGATTTACCTAAAACATCTATCAAAAAACCTCGTATTGTTATCGCAGATAATGCCATTGATGAACGTCTGAAAAGAAATTTTTATGGCATTATTATTACTCACTACTATTTTGATATTAAAGGAAAAAAATTCTATGGAAAATTGTACTCCTCTTATGATAATAAACGTGAAGAGCGAAATTTATCTTATAAAAAAAGTGTTATTAATAATTTGAAAAAGAAATATGGCGATTGGACGTATATTCCTCGTTCTCAAAATATATTAAATGGAGCAAAATAATGGGACACCTACTCAAAGCAGAAACCTTTGTTAGCTTACTCACTGCAATAGTTTTATTTTCAATAATGCTATTCAGTTATACTCAAAGGCAAAAACAACAGAACAAATCAGAAATATTGCTCTATCAACGTTTACAAGCAATGCAGGTTGCTGAAAATCAAATTTCATTAAAAATGGCAAATTTACCCTGTGAATCCTCTTTTCTTCAAAATGACATCACGTTTAATATCAGTTGCCAAACAAATAGCATAAAGGTCACCTTTCCACTAGGAGAATTTCATTTAAAACCTTGAATCTTGTGACCAGTTAGAGGAAAATCTCCCTAAATGATCAAAAGAGATGACAATGTTTACGGTATATTATTCTAATCAATTAGAGACTCAAAAAAAATTATTGCTCCAACTACTTAAAGTACAGCCAAATTATGATCCCTTTAAAGCGGAAACGATTTTAGTACAAAGTACAGGTATGGCTCAATGGTTACAAATGGAAATTGCCCAAGAGGACGGTGTCGCCATTAATTTTGAATTTCCGTTTCCAACCAGTTTTCTCTGGAAGCAATACCGTAACTTATTACCCGAGCTACCAAAAGAAAATATTTTTGATCAAAAATTAACGGTATGGCGATTAATGCAAATCATACCTCATTTTTTAGACTCTGAATCCTTTAGTTCACTTAAATTTTATTTGGGCGAAAATCCTAAACAAGCTAAATATTATCAATTAGCCAAAGCGATTGCAGAATTGTTTGACCAATACCTTGTTTATCGCCCACACTGGTTAATTCATTGGGAAAATAATCAGAATGAAAAAGTGTTAGCTGAAATTTTTCAATACAATGATAAACTTAGCCAAAGTATGAAAACACACCTACAAACAGAGGTGCAATGGCAAAGTGAATTGTGGAATGCACTCGTTGCAAGGCTAAAACAAGACAGTAATGAAGCGGTGTTCACAACCTCTCATCGTGCTTATTTTCAACAGCGTTTCTTTGATAAATTAAATAACTTAACTGCTGTAGAAAAACACAAATTACCACAACGTATTTTTATTTTTGGTATATCATCACTCCCAATATCACAACTAGAAACCCTTGTTAAACTGAGTGAACATTGTGATATTCATCTATTTTTCCTTAACCCTAGCCAATACTACTGGGGTAATATTTTAGAAGAAAAAATGATGGATAAAATTGCTCTCTATAATGGAAAAATTGGCTTAGAAAGTGAGGGAGCATCCTTGTCTTCCAATCCTCTACTCACAATGTGGGGAAAACAGGGAAGAGACTTTTTTAATATTCTATTAGAACGACAAGATAATGAAATTTCGGCTTATATTGACCCACTTGAAAATCGAACTCACCTATTGGCACAGTTACAACACAGTATTTTAAATTTAACTGATGAGGTTACTTTTACTCAAGAAGAACAAGATTACTCGATTCAACTTCACTCTTGTCATAGCCCATTACGAGAAGTCGAAGTATTGTACGATCAACTTTTACACTTATTTGAACAAGATTCACAGCTTGCTCCAAAAGATATTATTGTAATGTCGCCTAATATTGATCTTTATGCACCTTATATCACCGCTGTATTTGAGCGTAAAGATCCTTGTGCCATTCCTTACAGTATTTCTGATCAACATATTCAAGACATTGATCCTATTATAAAAAGTTTTCTCCATTTACTTTCAATAAAAGAGTCAATTTGTAGTGCAGAGGAAATGATTGAATTACTCAGTGTAACTGCAATTCAAAACCAATTTAATTTTTCAACTCAACAAATTGAACAGCTTCGTGATTGGATTAAAAAAGTAGGTATTCGTTCTGGACTTAAATTAGAGAGTCCACAATGGAAAAACTATAACTCGTGGGAAAATGGTTTAAACCGCTTACTATTAGGAAGCTGCTTAAAAGAAGAAAATGGTATTTGGGAAGAAACCGTCGCATTTGATGAAAGTTATGGTTTACAAAGCGAAATAAGCGGTCAGTTAAGTCAATTTATTTGCAAAATTATGGATTGGATTGAATTTCTTCATCACTCTCACAATATGGAACAGTGGAAAGGACGATTAAAACAACTTATTGAGGACTTTTATTTAGAAGATGAAACTAATATCAATAGTTTACTAGCGTTACATAATGCTATTGATGAAATGGTTCAAAACGTAACAGACAGCCAGTTTAATGATGTTATTGACGATGAAATTATTATTAGCTTAATGAATGAATTATTAGAAAATAATAAAACACATCTCAACTTTTTAGCTGGAAGTGTTAATTTTGCGACGTTACTACCAATGCGCTCTATTCCTTTTAAAGTCGTTTGTTTATTGGGAATGAGTGAAAAACATTTCCCTCGTCAATACCACACCAACAGCTTTGACTTAATGCAACACGCACCACAAAAAGGCGATCGTGCTAAACGAGAAGATGATCGCTATCTCTTTTTAGAAGCACTACTTTCTGCTAAAGATATTTTTTATATCAGCTATGTAGGACAAAGTTTAATTAAAAACCAGTTGGAATCACCCTCTGTGTTAGTTTCACAACTGTGTGATTTTTTACCTAAAAAAGGAGAGTTATCTTTCTTTGAAAGTAATGTTATTCAACATTCAATGACCGCTTTCAATCCTATTAATTTTACTCTTGATAATCCACATCGCTCATACGCTAAAAGTTGGTTAGAAACCTTAAATCCACAAGATATTTCCAGTGATTTTTTAATGCCTATTAATAATAAACCTGAAATTCACTATATCGATTTAGACGATTTAATTCATTTTATTCAACAACCTATTAAATTTTTCTTTAATCATCATCTGGGGATCAATTTTTCTCAATATGATACAACCATTGAAGAAACAGAACCTTTCAACCTGTCTAATTTAGAAAAATTTCAATTTTATGATGAATTATTAATAACACCACCACAAAAATTTGAGGATTTTTTTAATCAAGAAAAATTAAAAGGTGCCTTGCCAGCTAACGGTTTTAGAGAAGTGACCCAACATCATTTAATCAATGAATTAGCAATGCTTCATCAATACCTTACTCCCTACATCAAACAAGGTAAACAAACTTTACCGCTCTATTACAAAGGGAATAATCTTCCTCTCTATGGTAACTTAAGACATTATCAAGCCGATGATCATATTATGTTATATCGTGCAGGAAAGTTAAGGGATAAAGACATTATTCAAATGTGGCTGTATCACTTATTATTACAGGTTAATAATACATCGCAACATCTGGTGTTTTATTATAAAAATGACAACAAAATCGGAAAACTAACCTTTCAACCTGTTGAACAAAGCAAGGCAAACGAGTTGTTAGATGACTATATCAACGATTATTTAGAGTCATTTAATGAATTACAATGGGGTATTTATCAAAATTTAGAGACGTTCTTTAAACAGTATCAAAAGTCAGACTCTCTCGATCAATTCATCCAACAGCAGTTAGATTCGTTAGTCACAGAAAATTACAACCAAACTAACCACGAAAAAGTATATTTAAACCGCATTCTCAATCAAACAAGCGGTATCATTTATCAAAAAATTTACCAAAAAACCCTCGATTGGTTTACAGTAATGTGGGAAAATAAAAACATAGCAGAAGGTAACAATGACAATTTGGAAAATAACACCTAATATTCAAGAACTTAATCAACTTTGTCAAAATTGTGCGGTTTCACACTTAGGCATTGAATTTGTACGTTTTGGTGAAAATTGGTTAGAAGCCACATTACAAGTCGATCAACGTACTACTCAACCTTTTGGTTTATTACACGGTGGTGTCTCAGCAGTAATGGCAGAAACTCTTGGTTCTGCTGCCTCTTTACTGTGTTGTGAATCAAATCAAATCCCTGTAGGAAAAGAGCTGAATATTCGTCATTTAAAAGCGGTAAAACAAGGAGTTGTCACTGCTAAAGCTCAGCCTATAAACTTAAATACCGATGAACATATTTGGGAAATCACACAATATAACGAAAAAAATGAGCCTTTCTCCATCGCCACATTAGTTGTAAAAATCATCACAAAAGCCTAACTTCTTTGTTTTATGTACCGTTATTGGTTAAAATGTCGTGAAATAGTTAGGATAAAAAAATACAATGGCAAAAACAAAGTCAAAAAAAGTAAAGAAAACAACCAAAAAGGCACCCATCAAACAGAATAAAAAACAAAAAAAAGCCTTACTCGCAATAGTTTTAAAACTAATGCTGACAGGTGTTGTATGCCTATTTTTTTATGGTATTTATTTAGATAGTAAAATTCGTACCAAAATGGACGGACAAATTTGGCAACTCCCTGCCGAAGTCTATTCCAGAATAGATCATATTCGAGTTAAAGACCATAAAAGCCTAGATGAAATCATTTTGACACTACACGATAATGGCTACCGAAGAGTCTCCCAAGTAGTAACTCCAGGGGATTTTAAAGTTGAAAACAATTCACTACTACTGATCCGTCGTGCTTTTCCATTTCCAACCAAACCTGAAGCACAAAGAATGCTTAGATTGCGCTTTAAACAAAATCGTTTAACGCATATTGAAGATTTAGTGCGAGTGCGTTTAGTTGATGAGTTTCGCCTTGATCCAAAACTCATTGCCATATTACATTCTGAAAACGATGAAGATCGTCAAGCTATTCACCTAAAAATGTATCCTCGTTTACTCATTGAAGCCTTGCTTCTTACGGAAGATAAACACTTTTATGAACACGAAGGCATTAGCCCACTTGGCATCATACGCGCCTTAATTACCAATTATAGAGCAGGGCGTCGAGTGCAAGGAGGCAGCACTCTAACTCAACAATTAGTAAAAAATTTATTTTTAACCCCTGAAAAATCCCTTGTTCGTAAAATAAATGAAGCCTTAATGTCTGTAATTTTAGACTTCCGCTACAGTAAAAACCGTATTTTAGAAACTTATCTTAATGAAATTTATCTCGGTCAAAACGGTAACTACCAAATTCATGGATTTGCCCTTGCCAGCCAATTTTATTTTGGTCGCCCAATTCAAGAAATTAGCTTAGATAAATTAGCATTACTGGTCGGCATTGTAAAAGGTCCTTCACTGTATAACCCTTGGCGTAATCCTAAATATGCGATAAAACGTCGTAATATCGTTTTAAAAGTATTGCTTAACAATAAACTAATTAATAAAGAACTTTATACAATGCTCGCCAAACGTCCTTTAGGTGTAAAACCAAAAGGCAAAATTTACCGCCAACAGCCTGCTTTTATGCAAGCATTAAATAAAGAATTAAAACAAAAATTTGGTAAAAATATTGCCTCTAAACTCTCTGGTTCAAAAATTTTTACCACCCTTGATAGAGAACAACAATGCGCAACCGAAATGGCCGTCATTAATGGCATTGCTCAGCTTGAAAATAGTAGTAATAAAGTCAAAAACTTACAGTCTGCAATGGTCGTCGCTGAATATAGTACAGGGAAAATTCGAGCCATTGTTGGTGGCGTTGAAACTCAATTTGCAGGTTTTAATCGAGCCATCCAAGCCAAACGTCAAATTGGTTCACTGGTTAAACCTTCAATTTATGCCATTGCTCTATCAGATCCACAAAATTTTCGATTAAATACGCCGATTGACAATAGTCCTATCACCATTAAAGTAAAAGGTAGCCCATCGTGGCGACCTCGTAATTACAACAATAAATTCAGTGGTTCCGTAATGTTAATGGATGCCCTTGTACGCTCAATGAACATACCCACTGTCAATATTGGTATGAAAGTAGGACTTAAAAAAGTCATCGCAAAGCAAAAAGAAATGGGATGGGATAACGCCAAAATCCCTCCTTATCCTGCCACATTATTAGGTTCTTACACCATTTCACCTTATGAAGTGACAAAATCTTATCAAGTGCTAGCCAATGCAGGAGAAAAGCTACCACTAACCACACTTGAAAGTATTATCTCTGAAAATGGTCGCCTAATTTATAAACAGAATAAACGAAAAGCAAAACGAGTATTACCCAAAGAAGCTACCATTCAAACCCTCTATGCAATGCAACAAGCAATAAAAAGAGGGACAGGGCGTAGTTTACAACAAAACTTTGCTCATCTTAATTTAGCAGGAAAAACGGGAACGACCAATAATGCACGAGATACCTGGTTTGTGGGTATTGATGGAAAAAACATCACTACGGTTTGGCTAGGCAAAGATAATTACAGTGATACTTATCTGACAGGATCTAGTGGCGCCTTATTTATTTATAAACAATATCTAAAACGCACCATACCCACTCGTTTTAAGCTACCAACGTCACCATCAATTCAATGGGTCGGTATTAACAGTTACGGCTCGTGGGACTGTGACAGTAATAACAAAATTCCTGTCTGGCGTAATCAAGGGCAATTTTACTGTACGTCTCCTAGAAGTACGCCTCAAAAACCTAAACCAAGTATTTGGGATATTTTAACATTACAAGATTAATAGTGACCAAGCGGGTACATTGAATCAAAAATTTGCAAAATAAAAACACTATTAATACCTTGTTATCAAAGGAGTCAACAGTGTTTTAAAAAAGTGGCTTAAAACCTTATTTTAAGCCACTTTTTACCATCCTTTTGTCCTTTATGCCTATATTTCCTATAATTTAAATGCATTTACTCTCAAATAACAACCCGAACTATCACTACATTTTACCATTTTTACTTCAACTTTATATTTATCACGTAGTGCTGGTAATTTGATAATTGCCTTATCCGATGAATCAATATCTTTATAGAGAGTTTTACCTGTCGTAGGATGCTTTACTCGAAGATCTAAATCATCACAATCTCTATCACACAAACCAACAAGAACATACTCTTGATCTTCTACAGTATGAAAAGTGAAAGTTTTTGTTTTACCCTTTTTCAATCTACTGTGTCTTTTGAACGATGTCTCAGATAATCCTTTATCAAGCATAATCCCTGTTACTTTATCCATCATCTCCCCTGTATCAGCAACCGCCAGCACAGGAATAACAACAAGTAATGCGGATAAACATTTTTTTAATATTTTCATTGTCTCAAATCCTCATTTATCAGTTTAATAAGATATTTATTGGTTATACTGTCAAGGTATAACCAATAATCAGTATACTGATTCGAGACAACCGCATACTTTAAACTATTAATTTTAAAAGACATAAATTATGCTAATTATAATTTAATTTTTTGTTTCTCCCCCTTGCTCGACTAGAACACCGATTGCTGAGCCTGTCGAAGCATTAGGTGTTCACGCACTAAACTAACGCCTTCTATAGATTCCCTTCCCCTTAGAATTTGATCATCTATCACTTTCGAAGAAAGGACAATAATAATTCTAAATATGATTTTGCGCTGTGTGAAAGGACTGGTAGTCATAAAATTTTAATGCAATCTTATTTAATAAGAGGTATGATTTTGTACAGTATATAACTATCATTAACCCCTATTAATCAAGAAGAATGAGTGCAGGAAAACCAATGTCGTTAGATTTATTAGAAATTCGTCAACAAATTACCCAAATTGATCGTCATTTATTAAAACTGTTGTCAGAACGTCATCAGCTTGCATATGATGTGGTAAGAAGTAAAGAAAATACGCAAAAACCTTTACGAGATGTTCAGCGAGAAAAAGCTCTGCTTCAAGAGTTAGTTGCTTTTGCTGAAAGAGAAAAATATCCCCTCGACCCACAATATATCATCCAAATTTTTCAACGCATTATTGAAGATTCAGTATTAACACAACAAAATTATTTACAAAATAAACTTAACCAAATCACAGAACCAGCAATAACTGTAGCCTATTTAGGAATGCGAGGATCTTACTCACACCTTGCAACTCGTCAGTTTGCTAAACAACATCAAGAACGGTTAATTGAAGTAAATTGTACCTCTTTTAAAGATGTGTTGGATAAAGTAGAAAACGGTGAAGCCGATTATGGTATTTTACCCCTTGAGAATACAACCTCTGGTTCTATTAATGAAGTGTATGATTTATTACAGCATACAAAATTATCATTGGTGGGAGAGTTAGCTTATGCCATTAAGCACTGTGTTTTAGGTGTAGAGCAACTTGATTTAGCTCACATTGAAACCCTTTATAGCCACCCACAAGTTATTCAACAATGTAGCCAATTTATTCAATGTTTAAATAAAGTACAAATTAAATATTGTGAGAGCAGTTCTCACGCAATGGAGTTAGTTGCACGATTAAATAATCCTCATATTGTCGCTTTGGGTAATCAGGAAGGAGGGGCATTATATGGTTTGGAGGTATTAGAACAGGATATTGCAAATCAACCTCATAATATGACACGTTTTATAGTATTTGCAAAAGAGTCTGTAAAAGTGTCTCCACAAATCCAAACTAAAACCCTATTATTGATGAATACTACTCAACAAGCAGGTGCTTTAGTTGATGCTTTAATGGTATTTAAAAAACATAATATTGTAATGACAAAACTGGAATCTCGTCCTATTTATGGTAAACCTTGGGAAGAGATGTTTTATATTGAATTAAGGGCAAACATTCATAGCCAAGATACTCAAGATGCCTTAGAAGAACTTAAAAAATTTACACGTTATGTGAATGTTTTGGGTTGTTATCCAAGTGAAATTGTTGATCCTGTCGCGATTGAATAATAGTCTTATCTGCTATTTTTGCTATGAATAGCGGTAAGATTATCACAACTTTTTGCAAAAAGTGAGTAATAACTTACCGCTTCATTGAAGAGTAAATCGTGTTTATTCTTTTTCGCCGCCAAATTCTTCATATGCCATTAAGGCTTCCGCTGCAGTCATTACTGATGGGCCACCACCCATATAAATAGCAACTTGCAACATTTCCATAAATTCAGCACGAGTACAACCTGCTTTGACTAAAGCTTTAGCATGGAAGCCTAAGCAGCCTTGACAACGCATTGCAATCGCAATTGACATTGCCATCATCTCTTTTTGCTTAAAAGACAACGCATCTTCTTTCAGTGCAGATTGTGCCATTTTGCTAAACCCTTGCATTGAATCAGGTATAGCGGCTCGAAGTTGTCCTAATTTTTCATTAAGATTTCGAGTAAGTTCTGTGTAATTATAACTCATTATTTTCTCCTTATTTATTTCATAAAAACCTGAAGTTAGAGATATCATATCAGAATATTGTGGTATTTAAAAGTACTAATGTTAAATAAAATATGTTACTATTTATAAAAATATCTACGAAGGAATTTTACATTTGCAAAAACAAGAAATGATTATAAATGCCGAAGAGACTGCATCACAACTAAAAATCATCGCCAACCCCTACCGCTTGATGGTGTTATGCGCATTGGTTGAAGGTGCTAAAAATGTCTCTGAACTAATGACCATTACTGGCGCTCCACAAACGTTAATGTCAAATCATCTTGCCGTACTAAGAAATGCAGGTATTATTGATTATAATCGTGATCATCGTACATTAAACTATTATCTTAAAGATCAACGAATGAGAACGTTGTTGGAAACCTTATATCACCTCTATTGTAATAACCAAGGAGTTCTAAAATGAGCAATATCAAAACTATCGAAGCAATTCAACTACAAGAGTGGTTAACCTCTGGAGAAGCCGTTCTCGTTGATGTTCGTGAACCTTCCGAATTTACTGAATGGCGTATTCCTTATGCTATTTCAATGCCATTGACTAATATCGATCAACATATTCCCCACCTTGCTACAGAAAAACGTAAAATTGTATTTCAGTGTTTAAAAGGTAAACGTGGTGAAATGGCAGCAGGAGAGGCTATAAAACTATTTCCTGAAGCAGATATTTATAACCTTACTGGTGGTATTGAAGCATGGGATAAAGCAGAGCTGACTATTATTCGTGATGTTAAAAAAGGGAAAATGCCAATGATGCGTCAAGTATTAATTGCGGCTGGAGGACTTAATATTCTCTTTTCCCTGATTGGCTTTAGTTCTGGATTTGGTACATTAATGACGTTATTACTCGGAGGAGGTCTCCTTTTTGCAGGTCTAACTGGAAAATGTGGAATGGCATTAGCATTACAAAAAATGCCATGGAATAAATAATATTGCAGTATAAAAATCAAAAAGCGAGATACTTTATCTCGCTTTTTTGATCATTAATGATTTATACGTGTCGTTTTACTCAATAATCCATAACCTAAAATAGCAGAAATCATTGATCCAATGAGAATACCCACTCGAGACAATACATTTAAGTTTTCTCCCGCCCCATCAACGAAGGCAAGACTAGCAAGAAACATTGACATCGTAAAACCAATACCACATAAACAAGCTACCGCTAAAATTTGTTTAAAATTAATACCCTCTGGTAATTTTGCAATGTTGAATTTCACAGACAAATAACTAAATATAAAAACACCTAATGGTTTACCAACAATCAAGCCTAATGCAATACCCAATGGTAGTGCTGATGTAACCATAGAAAAACTCACGCCATTTAAGTTGACTCCTGCATTAGCAAAAGCAAATAAAGGTAAAATAAACAATGAACACCAAGGTACTAATGTTTGCTCTAATTGATGTAATGGTTTTTCTCCATTTCGCCCCTTTAATGGTATGCAAAAACCAATCACCACGCCAGCTAATGTAGCGTGTACACCTGATTTCAAAACCGAAGCCCATAACACTAACCCAACCAACATATAAGCCCCAATTGAGCTAACCTTTAATTTCCCCATAATTGCAAGGGCAACAATCGCCACGCCAGCCGAAATAAGGGCTGTCATACTTAACGTATCTGAGTAAAAAATAGCAATAACAACTATCGCTCCTAAATCATCAATAATCGCCAACGCTAATAAAAATACTTTTAATGCCAAAGGCACTCTTTTTCCTAATAATGCAACAATACCTAATGCAAAAGCAATATCTGTTGCCATTGGAATTGCCCACCCTCTCTGTAATTCAGGATTGGATTGTGTAATTAAATAAAATACAGCGGCAGGAACCACCATTCCACCAATGGCTGCTATAGCAGGAAAGATGGCTTGTTGATAAGTAGATAGAGAACCTTCAAGTAGTTCTCGTTTAACCTCTAGCCCCACTAAAATGAAAAAAATTGCCATAAAACCATCATTTATCCAATGTAATAATGATTTATCAATTTCAAAATGCCCTACTTGAATAGAAACGGGCATATTTAAAAAACCCGTATAAAGTGAATTTAAGCCCGTGTTAGCAAATAACATTGCGAGAAGAGCCAATAAGAATAGTAGAATTCCACTTGTTGGCTCTTTTTTTAAAAGAGATTGAATGGCTAATAGCATTAATTGTATCCTTCTGTATATATCATTAAGTTTTTTCTTAAGTAAGATTAAGAAAAATATGCTCACAATAAAAGAGAACATTTGACATTTTATTTTTGTTGTTTGATTATAACCTTTTTATGATCTATTACATAATAATTAAATAATAGAGGTGTTTTTATGCTAAATATTGTATTTTTAGAACGTACTGCAGTACCTAATACACATAATATTCCACGTCCACAATTTCCCCATAATTGGGTTGAATATTCTCATACATCTTCTGAGCAACTTTATGAAAGAGTAAAAGATGCTGATATCGTTATTATGAGTAAAATTATTTTTGATCGTGAAGTAATGTCAAAGTTACCTAAACTAAAATTGATTGCTCTCACTGCTACTGGTACGAATAACGTGGATTTAGAAGCCGCTAAAGAATTAGGGATTACCGTTAAAAATGTAGCTGGCTACTCCAGTGTAACAGTGCCAGAGCACGTACTAGGTATGATTTTTTCATTAAAGCACCAACTTATTTCTTACCATAAAGATCAGATTCTAACAGATCGCTGGGCTACCTGTGGGCAATTCTATTACGCTGATTTTCCAATTACTGATATTCGTGGTTCAACACTCGGTATTATTGGTAAAGGTTGCTTAGGAACTGAGGTTGGGCGTCTCGCTGCATTACTTGGAATGAAAGTACTTTATGCAGAACATAAAGGGACAACCACCATTCGAGAAGGTTATACGCCTTTTGATACCGTACTAAGAGAAGCTGATATAGTCACGTTACACTGCCCTCTTACAGAAACCACTCAAAATATTATTAATGCAGATACATTAGCCCTAATGAAGCCTACCGCCTATTTAATTAATACAGGTCGAGGTCCTTTAGTTGATGAAGTCGCACTACTTGACGCATTAAAAAATGGTACAATTGCAGGGGCAGCACTGGATGTAATGGTCAAAGAACCACCGCAAATAGATAATCCACTTATGCAAGCAGCAAAACAATTGCCAAATTTATTAATCACCCCACACGTTGCTTGGGCAAGTCAATCTGCATTAACCACATTATGTAATAAAGTGACTCAAAATATTGAAGATTTTGCTAAAACATTATAACTAAAAATACTAAGGTAAGATTTTTGTAAATTTTTAACAAGATCTTACCGCTTCATTTTAAAGGAGAATAAATGTTTCTGTATATTGTCGATCTACTGGGCACGGCTATCTTCGCCGTTTCAGGTGTTTCAATGGCTTTTCGATTAAAAATGGATGCCGTAGGCGTCTTAGTATTAGCGAGTGTTGTCGCCATTGGTGGTGGTACGATTCGAGATATTGTTTTAGATGTTCCTGTTTTTTGGCTTACTGATAATAACTATATTTGGGTTGTTATTGCGACTTGTGTATTAATGATTGCATTTACTAAAAAACCGACTCGCCTGCCTTGGTATATTTTACCTGTTTCTGATGCGGTTGGATTAGCATTTTTTGCCATTATGGGAGCAGAAAAAGCATTACATTATGGCTTTTCACCTACTGTTGCTGTCCTAATGGGGACTCTCACTGGTTGTGGTGGCGGTGTATTACGAGATGTTTTAGCCCGTCAAATTCCCTTTATCTTTCAAAAAGAAATTTATGCCTCCGCTTGTATTATGGGAGCGACCGTATACTGTTTATTGGACTATTCCCACTTACCACGCTTTGTGAATGTATTAGTTGGCATTGCTGTCGTATTAGTCATTCGTTTAACCGCAATTAAGTGGCAACTTTCTTTGCCAGTCTTTTCAAAAGATTAAAAAAATAAACCTACCAAATGGTAGGTTTTGTTACACCTTATCACATTTATTCTTTCACACTTTTCATCGCCACAACTCACCAATAGGCGTATCTGGTGAAAAGTGATAGCTAATTTGAGCCTGTAACAGTTCTGCAGTTGCAATCGCATCAATCAGTGCATTATGTGCTGTATAAGCAGGCAATCCGTAACGAGTACGGCTCTTGGCAAGGCGTACCGAAGGTATTTTTTTATTGAGTAAACGATCTAATAAGCTTCTCTTCGCATATTGAATATTCCCTTCAATTTGCATTGTATCTACAACAGGAAATAAAATTCCTTCATTAATTCTGACCATTAATGCTGAATTAAAAAATTGACGTTCAATCGGACGATAATGTACTACTACAACTTTATTGGCTAAAATGGTCAACAAATCGTCTAATACTTTGTGTAAATCTGGCGCATCGAAAACATCACTGTGGGTAATACCATGGATAACTACAGATTCCTCATCTAGTTCTTGCTTAGGACGAACGATCCAGTGAGTAGCTTGATTACAATAAATACTTTTCAAATTAAAAGGAATTAAACCAATACTGACAATATCATCAACAGTGGCATCTAGACCTGTAGTTTCAAAATCAAGCGCAACAAAATCTATCTCTTTTATTGGCGTATTTTCATCCACAATACCCGCTTGATAAAATTGTTTTAGAAAAGTATTTTGTGCTTGTTGTGCTTGTGTTTGATAATAATCTTGCCAATTATCTGGAATTTCATCATCATTTATAATCAGTTTTCTTTTTGTTGTCATCGCATTACTCTGAATATTAATGTTTAAAATTTACGCTGTTTTACATAGCGGAATTTAATAAAGTTTTGTGCATTACTGAGAATTAAGAAGGCATCTTTCAAATTTCGGCGTTCAAAATCTGACATTGATTCAGGCTCAATATTATTATCAGGTTCCTGCTCTTCTAAAATATCATTGGCTTGATGACGAATTCTAACAATAGATAGTAACTCAAATGCATCACGTAAATCTTGTCCTTGATTACGAGGCAAAATACCCGCATCAATAATATGTTCAAGACGCTCGACGGAGTTTTTTGCTAATGAGCCGATGGATAATGCGTGTACACGAATTAGATCCGCAAGTGGTGCAGTACCACGACGTTTTAAATTAATCGATTTATTATGACGCCCATCATTTTCCATTACAAAGTTCTTAAAAAATCCCAATGGCGGTGTACGTAATACAGCAGTGTGCGCTAAAGCGGATAAGAAAATGGTATTTTTTCTCGCTCGTTGCACAATAAAACTGTATAAATGCTCTGCCCATTTAGTACGACCATATACACCATCAAGATCAAAGAAAATAGAACTATGTAATAGTTTAGTTGGATTAGGATTATCTATCCAATCTGTAAACTGTTCTTTCCATTGAGAAAGGGTTAAACGCCACTGAGGATTAGTCGCCATAATATCCCCTGTACAATAAGTATAACCACAAGCATCTAATCCATCACAAATAAAAGTTGCAAATTGTGCAAAATAGTCATTATGTAATTCAGGATCATAACTTTCATCAAGAATTAGAGCATTATCTTGATCTGTTAACATCAACTGCTCATCACGTGCCATTGAACCTAATGCTAAAAGGCAATAAGGGATAGGCGCAGGTCCTAGCTTCTCCTCTGCAAGCTCTGCTAAACGCTGTTTAAAACTGCGACCAATCACAGCCATTGCACTACCAACCATATGAGAGTTTGCATCTTCTTGAACCATACGAACAAAACAATCCTTCACTTGACTTGCAATCACTGTCAGTTCTTCTACGCTATTTTGTTGGAAAATACTATTTACAATTAGTAAACTATTTTGTGACTCATAACGCAATAAATCACTATTTGCCACTATACCAATCGCATTGCCTTGATCCATAATAGGTAAATGGTTAATGTTATAACGTAACATTGTCATCATTGCTTCATACACATAAGCATTTGCATCCAAGCAATAAAGCGTAGGTGACATTACTTCACTAATTTGAGTTGCAGGATCGATCCCTGTTGCAAGTACTTTCGTACAAAGATCACGATCAGTAATAATTCCAACAAAAGGATCGAGCTCATCATCATCATCTTCTGTAGGTAAAACATTCTGAGTAACTAAGACTGCGGAAACATTTTCTTCTTCCATTCGCATTGCAGTTTCAGTAATAGACGTATTTTCATCAACGGTTACGGCAGGTCTTGTAATTAATGTTTTCACCTTTGATGTAGTGAGATCATTTTCTCTTGTTGCAGAAACAACTTGACGTAATCGTTGACTTTCTTCCACCTCCATAAAATCTGAAAAAACTTCAAATTCATTACAATAACGATAAAACATTTCACATGGAATACAATAGGTTAAGGTATCTTCAATGGCTTTAACAGGGAAACGAACTTTATTACTCATAAAAAGCCCCATCTGCCCAAAAATATGTCCTTCTGAAATTCGATTATAGAGTTGACCACTACGACGATAAATTTCGACTACACCACTTCTTATAACATACAGAGAATTGATGTCTTCTCCATAAGTTAAAATAGGGGTGTTAGCACGAAAATAACGAATTTCAATATTGTGTACTAATTCATCAACAGCTTCTTCAGGAAGTTCATCAAAAGGCGCTGATTGAATCAAAAAGTTTTTGACGTCAAGAAGTTCAATTTCCATAGCATACTCTAATAAAAAGTGGAGGTAGAATGATAGTATACCTAGATTTTGATGTTAAAATCTACCGTCTTGTAAACAAATATTTAAAACATTGGTAGCATTACAGAACCCTCAAATGGTACAATGAAAGGCAGTATAGATAGTTAACAAAATAAGCGGTACGATGTAGCAAAAAATTTGCAAATTTTACATTGTATCTTACCGCTTCAAATACAAAGAAGAAAATTATGATTTGGTATCACGCACTTTTCTCATTACAAGGTCGTCTTAATCGTCAAGGTTTTTGGATTGGAATTGGACTGAATTTCGCCTTTCTATTGATTGTTGCTAATCTTTTAGGGGATTTTAGTACAATGCCATTAATTGGATTCGCACCTTTATTAATTTCACTATACAGCATAATAACTGTGATTATTAAGCGTTTGCACGATCGCAATCGTTCTGCTAAATCAATTAGCATTCTACTTGTTCCTGTTCTTTGCTATTTTGCTTCATTAACTACAGAAGGAAAAATGGCATGGGCATTAGGTGTTGTAATGCCTGTTTTTATTGCCACAACACTACTTTTAGAATGGGGTTGTTTTAAAAGTTTTCCTGAATCGAATGAATATGGTGAACAGGGTCTTTCTGTTACACTGACTAAATAAAGTAAAAAATTATGAATACAAAATTAAATTACCATCAAACGCACTTTTTAATGAGTGCTCCAGATATTCACCATATGCCAGAAGATAGCGGCATTGAAATCGCGTTTGCTGGACGTTCAAATGCAGGCAAGTCAACAGCATTAAACGTGTTGACGAATCAAAAAAATCTAGCTAAAACATCAAAAACACCAGGCAGAACGCAATTAATTAATCTTTTTGAAGTTGTACCTAATTGTAAAATTGTCGATTTACCTGGTTATGGTTATGCTGCTGTACCAGAGCAAATGAAAATCAAATGGCAAAAGTCACTAGGAGAATATTTACAAAAACGTGAATGTTTAAAAGGAATTGTCATTTTAATGGATATCCGTCACCCTCTAAAAGATCTCGATCAACAAATGATTGAGTGGGCCGTCACATCTGAATTGCCCGTTTTGTTATTTTTAACTAAAGCAGATAAACTTAATCAAAGTCAGCGAAGTAAGCAAGTAAAAATGGTTCGAGAGGCTATTTTACCTTTTCAGGGAGATATCGATGTAGAATGCTATTCTGCATTAAAGCGCACAGGGATAGACAAATTAGAAAATAAATTGAATAGCTGGTTTGCTGAAATCACCACACAACCTAATGTAGAGGAATAAGTAATGTATAATCAAACAGAATTAGATCAAGAAACCAATGAAATTATCACCAATTTATTAGAAGATGGGAGCGATCCTAATGCACTCTACATTGTGGAACATCATATTGCCCATCAAAATTTTGATAAACTAGAAAAACTGGTTATTGATATTTTCAAATTAGGCTATGAAATTGCTGACGCTGAAGAGTTTGAAGATGAAAATGGTAACATTATTTTTTGTTGTGATGTAGTAACTGAAATCGAATTAAAACCAGAACTTATTGCTAAACAACAACAAGAAATTTTACCTTTAATTGCACAAGCTGGTGCAGAATATGAAGGCTGGGGCACATATTTTGAAGATCCGAATGCACCAGATGATGAATATGTTGATGATGTTGAATTTATGGATGATGAGCAATAATCCCCATTAAGTCCTATCAATTACATACCACAATTAAAATAGTATAAGGGAGATTTATCATCTCCCTTTTTTAATATTCCTTATTCAGTAAAAAGTAACAAACACAAAAATTTTAGCAAAAAAAGCACTTTTTTGCTTGAATTTATGGAAGTATCCCCCATATAGCAAATGCTACACAACATTAGTGTATATTTTAATTTTCTTTTTTAGGAGTAAATTCAATGAATATTCGTCCATTACACGATAAAGTAATTTTAAAACGTGAAGAAGTTGAAACAAAATCAGCAGGTGGTATTGTTTTAACAGGCAGTGCTGCAGAAAAATCCACACGTGGCAAAGTAATTGCAGTAGGTACAGGTCGCCTCTTAGACAATGGTTCAGTTCACCCAATGCATGTTAAAGTGGGTGATGTCGTCATTTTCAGTGATAGTTACAGTACCAAATCAGAAAAAATTGATGGTGAAGAAGTTTTAATTTTATCTGAAGATGATATTTTAGCGATTGTAGAATAAGTAATTATTAAAATAAGTAACGAATTTAACAAAATTAAGGAATAAAAAATGGCAGCAAAAGATGTAAAATTTGGTAATGATGCTCGTGTTAAAATGCTTAAAGGTGTAAATGTTTTAGCCGATGCAGTGAAAGTCACTCTAGGTCCTAAGGGACGCAATGTTGTGTTAGATAAATCCTTTGGAGCACCAGCCATCACAAAAGATGGTGTATCTGTTGCACGTGAAATTGAGTTAGAAGATAAATTCGAAAATATGGGTGCTCAAATGGTGAAAGAGGTTGCCTCTAAAGCCAATGACGAAGCAGGTGACGGTACAACAACAGCAACAGTACTTGCTCAAGCAATTATCAGTGAAGGTTTAAAATCTGTGGCAGCAGGTATGAACCCAATGGATTTAAAACGTGGTATTGATAAAGCGGTAATTTCTGTAGTAGAAGAGTTAAAAAATCTGTCTAAACCTTGTGAAACCTCAAAAGAAATCGAACAAGTGGGTACAATTTCTGCAAACTCTGATTCGACTGTAGGTCAGTTAATTGCACAAGCAATGGAAAAAGTAGGTAAAGAGGGTGTAATCACTGTTGAAGATGGTTCTGGCTTAGAAGATGAGTTAGCAGTGGTTGAAGGTATGCAATTTGATCGTGGTTACTTATCACCATATTTCATCAACAAACCAGATGCAGGCACCGTTGAATTAGAAAATCCATTTATTCTTTTAGTAGATAAAAAAATCTCGAATATTCGTGAATTATTACCAACATTAGAAGCTGTGGCTAAAGTAAATAAACCATTGTTAATCATTGCAGAAGATCTTGAAGGTGAAGCATTAGCAACATTAGTTGTGAACAATATGCGTGGTATCGTGAAAGTGGCTGCCGTGAAAGCTCCAGGTTTTGGTGATCGTCGTAAAGCAATGCTGCAAGATATCGCAATTCTAACTGCAGGTACTGTGATTTCAGAAGAAATCGGTATGGAGTTAGAAAAAGCAGGTCTTGAAGAATTAGGTCAAGCTAAACGTGTAGTAATTAACAAAGATAATACCACTATCATTGATGGTATTGGTGATGAAGAGCAAATCAAAGGTCGAGTTGCTCAAATTCGTCAACAAATTGAAGAATCTACTTCAGATTACGATAAAGAAAAACTTCAAGAGCGTATGGCTAAGTTAGCGGGCGGTGTGGCAGTAATTAAAGTAGGTGCTGCGACAGAAGTTGAAATGAAAGAGAAAAAAGACCGTGTTGATGATGCACTTCACGCAACTCGAGCTGCAGTTGAAGAAGGTATTGTTGCTGGTGGTGGTGTTGCATTAGTTCGTGCAGCATCAAAAGTAGCAGAAAGCTTAAAAGGTGACAATGAAGATCAAAATGTGGGTATCAAACTTGCATTACGAGCAATGGAAGCGCCACTTCGTCAAATCGTTGAAAACGCTGGTGAAGAAGCCTCTGTTGTAGCTCGTAACGTAAAAGATGGCTCAGGTAACTTTGGTTATAATGCAAGTACTGAAAACTACGGCGATATGTTAGAAATGGGTATCTTAGATCCAACTAAAGTAACACGTAGTGCATTACAATTTGCAGGTTCAATTGCAGGTCTAATGATTACCACTGAATGTATGGTTACCGATCTTCCAAAAGAAGAAAGCGCTGATTTAGGTGCTGCTGGAATGGGCGGTATGGGAGGAATGGGTGGAATGATGTAATTCCCTCTCTTTTATTATTCTTTAAAAAGCTAGGTTCAATTGGTATGAGCCTAGCTTTTTCATTTTTGTCTCTCTGCTCTCTGAGGCATAGTAGACAAAATAGTTGGTAAAAAATGGGTTAAAGCTTTATATTACTGTGCTTTAGCCCACTTTTTTGAAAATGAATAAAAAACTTGTCCTTTTTGTCATAAAACGAATATTCACAAATATGGTACCCAAAATAATGTTCAACGTTATAAATGCTCTATTTGTAATAAAACTTTTACCTTCAAAAAATCCTTAAATTCAAGCCAAATTTGGCTAGATTACACAGAAGGTAAACAAACCTATAAGCAACTAGCAATTAAATATAATTGCTCTGTTAGAACTATTCAAAGATATGTTTTAAAAGCCCCTAAAACGCCATTAAATATCCCACAAAATAATAAATTGAACTTAATGATGGATACCACTTTCTTTGGTCGAAATTTTGGTGTTCTCGTTTTTATGGACACTTTATCAAAGAAGGTAATTTATCATCAAATTGTGACAACAGAAAAAAATCTTTATTATCTATTAGCAATGAATAAATTAAGAGAAAAAGGCTATATTATTCAATCTATTACTTGTGATGGAAGACGAGGATTATTAAGAGATTTTTTAAATACGCCTGCACAACTTTGCCAATTTCATCAAATAGCAAATGTAATAAGGAAATTAACAAGGAACCCTAAATCTGAAGCGGGAAAAGAGCTAAAAATATTAGTTAAAACATTAAAAAATAGCTCTAAAAACGAGTTCTATATTAATTTACATTATTGGTATTTAAAACATAAAGAATATTTAAATGAACGCTCCGATAAAATAAATGAAAAGGGTAAATATCCTTTTAAACATCGTAATATAAGAAGTGCTTACAGGAGCTTAAAATATAATATGGATTATTTATTTACTTTTGAAAAATATCCTGAATTAAATATAGAAAAAACAACAAATAGGCTTGAAAGTTTATTTGGAGAACTTAAACGAAAACTATCTAATCATAATGGTTTAACCAAATACCATAAGATTATGTTTATAAAAGATTTTCTAAATAAAAGGAGTTGGTAATTATTTATAAAATAATAAAAACCAACTCATTTGTCTACTATGGGCATAGCTCCTCAAAATTACCAACTATTTTGTCTACTATGCCCTCTCTGACACATATTTTATAATGAAATATACTATTGAGTCTAATCTATGCAATAATTTATAATGAGTAAAATCGAGTAATAATAAGGCTTTGAGTGACTTTTTAGCATTATTTTTGTCCTTTATGCCCTCATTTGCAAAAAATCACAAAAATGTAACCGCTTCATATAGTAAAAAAGGGGGGAATGGTATAATTCTACTCAACTCTATTTATTTTCAGTTTTCTTCACACACAAAAAAACCGTAACTATCTCTAGTTACGGCTCTTCCTTAATAAAACCCTGATGGTGTCCTACTCTCACATAGGGAAACCCTACACTACCATCGGCGTTACAACTTTTCACTTCTGAGTTCGGTATGGAGTCAGGTGGTTCCGTTGCACTATAGCCATCAGGAAAATCTCTCGATATCTATATCTAATCTTTTCTTTATTCTTTAATCAAAAACAAGCTTCTAACTTCTACTTTCTCTATCTCTTCGTCTTTCCAAAAACACTTGAGCGTTGTATGGTTAAGTCTCTCGGGCAATTAGTACAGGTTAGCTCAACGTCTCACAACGCTTACACACCCTGCCTATCTACGTCTTAGTCTCAAACAACCCTTACAACTTCTAAAGTTGGGAGAACTCATCTCTTGGCTAGTTTCGTGCTTAGATGCTTTCAGCGCTTATCTATTCCACATGTAGCTACCCAGCAATGCCTCTGGCGAGACAACTGGAACACCAGTGATGTGTCCACTCCGGTCCTCTCGTACTAGGAGCAGCTCCAATCAATTCTCCAACGCCCACGGCAGATAGGGACCGAACTGTCTCACGACGTTCTAAACCCAGCTCGCGTACCACTTTAAATGGCGAACAGCCATACCCTTGGGACCTACTTCAGCCCCAGGATGTGATGAGCCGACATCGAGGTGCCAAACACCGCCGTCGATATGAACTCTTGGGCGGTATCAGCCTGTTATCCCCGGAGTACCTTTTATCCGTTGAGCGATGGCCCTTCCATTCAGAACCACCGGATCACTATGACCTACTTTCGTACCTGCTCGACATGTCCGTCTCGCAGTCAAGCTTGCTTATACCATTGTACTAACCTCACGATGTCCGACCGTGATTAGCAAACCTTCGTACTCCTCCGTTACTCTTTGGGAGGAGACCGCCCCAGTCAAACTACCCACCAGACACTGTCCGAACACCCGTTTCGGGTGCTTCGTTAGAACATCAAACGTTAAAGGGTGGTATTTCAAGGTTGACTCCATAACAACTGGCGTTGCTACTTCAAAGTCTCCCACCTATCCTACACATTAAAATTCAAGGTTCAGTGTCAAGCTATAGTAAAGGTTCACGGGGTCTTTCCGTCTAGCCGCGGGTACACCGCATCTTCACGGCGATTTCAATTTCACTGAGTCTCGGGTGGAGACAGCCTGGCCATCATTATGCCATTCGTGCAGGTCGGAACTTACCCGACAAGGAATTTCGCTACCTTAGGACCGTTATAGTTACGGCCGCCGTTTACTGGGGCTTCGATCAGAAGCTTCTCTTTCGATTACATCATCAATTAACCTTCCAGCACCGGGCAGGCATCACACCCTATACGTCCACTTTCGTGTTTGCAGAGTGCTGTGTTTTTAATAAACAGTTGCAGCCAGCTGGTATCTTCGACCGGTTCAACCTTCGTACGCTAAGTACTACAATCTACGCCGGCGCACCTTCTCCCGAAGTTACGGTGCTATTTTGCCTAGTTCCTTCACCCGAGTTCTCTCAAGCGCCTGAGTATTCTCTACCTGATCACCTGTGTCGGTTTACAGTACGATTTATAATAACCTATGCTTAGTGGCTTTTCCTGGAAGCGTGGTATCAGTTACTTCAACTCCTTAGAGTCTCGTCATCACTTCTCGGTGTTAATGGAATTCCGGATTTGCCTAAAATTCCCACCTAACGGCTTAAACAGGGTAATCCAACACCCTGATAACCTAACCTTCTCCGTCCCCACATCGCAGTTATTACAAGTACAGGAATATTAACCTGTTTCCCATCGACTACGCTTTTCAGCCTCGCCTTAGGGGTCGACTCACCCTGCCCCGATTAACGTTGGACAGGAAACCTTGATCTTCCGGCGAACGAGTTTTTCACTCGTTTTATCGTTACTTATGTCAGCATTCGCACTTCTGATACGTCCAGCAAACCTCTCGATTCACCTTCATCCGCTTACAGAACGCTCCCCTACCCAACAGATTTACATCTGATGCCGCAGCTTCGGTGCTATATTTGAGCCCCGTTACATCTTCCGCGCAGGCCGACTCGACTAGTGAGCTATTACGCTTTCTTTAAATGGTGGCTGCTTCTAAGCCAACATCCTAGCTGTCTAAGCCTTCCCACTTCGTTTCCCACTTAATATAGACTTTGGGACCTTAGCTGGCGGTCTGGGTTGTTTCCCTCTTCACGACGAACGTTAGCACCCGCCGTGTGTCTCCTGAGTATCACTCTTTGGTATTCGGAGTTTGCATCGGGTTGGTAAGCCGGGATGGCCCCCTAGCCGAAACAGTGCTCTACCCCCAAAGGTGTCCGCTCAAGGCTCTACCTAAATAGATTTCGGGGAGAACCAGCTATCTCCCGGTTTGATTGGCCTTTCACCCCCAGCCACAAGTCATCCGCTAATTTTTCAACATTAGTCGGTTCGGTCCTCCAGTTAGTGTTACCCAACCTTCAACCTGCCCATGGCTAGATCACCGGGTTTCGGGTCTATACCTTGCAACTAAACGCCCAGTTAAGACTCGGTTTCCCTACGGCTCCCCTATTCGGTTAACCTTGCTACAAAATATAAGTCGCTGACCCATTATACAAAAGGTACGCAGTCACACAATAAATATGCTCCTACTGCTTGTACGTACACGGTTTCAGGTTCTATTTCACTCCCCTCGCAGGGGTTCTTTTTACCTTTCCTTCACAGTACTCGTTCACTATCGGTCAATCAGGAGTATTTAGCCTTGGAGGATGGTCCCCCCATCTTCAAACAGGATATCACGTGTCCCGCCCTACTTATCGTTAGCTTAGTTCCACAGTTGCATTTTCAGATACGGGATTATCACCCTCTATGATTGAGTTTCCCAACTCATTCTCTTAATACTACTGCTAAAACTAACTGGCTCTTCCGCTTTCGCTCGCCGCTACTCACAGAATCTCGGTTGATTTCTTTTCCTCGGGGTACTTAGATGTTTCAGTTCTCCCGGTTCGCTTTAATGACCTATGTATTCAGTCATTAATAATAGGTTCTTCACCTATTGGGTTTCCCCATTCGGAAATCTTGGAATTATCACGTTTCTTATCAACTCTTCCAAGCTTATCGCAGATTAGCACGTCCTTCATCGCCTCTGATTGCCAAGGCATCCACCGTGTACGCTTAGTCACTTAACCATACAACCTCAAGTGCTTTCACACTTAAAGTTGCAATTAAACAACTCAAGTTCGTATGTTGCTTTTGTTCAACATACTATTTTTTAGTTTCTTACTCAGACTTCATAAAGATTTAATATTTAACTTACTAATAAATAATAATTTAAACATCAAACTTGAAAGTCTTCAGTTTTCAGCTTGTTTCCAATTTTTTAAAGAACAAATAATAAAACACTTAACGTATTTCATCATTGCTAAATTAACTTATAAATATATTTACAAATTCACTTAGCAATGATGAATTGGTGGAGATAAGCGGGATCGAACCGCTGACCTCCTGCGTGCAAGGCAGGCGCTCTCCCAGCTGAGCTATATCCCCAACACATCACTATCATTTCTAACCACACTCAATGAGTGGTGGGTCTGAGTGGACTTGAACCACCGACCTCACCCTTATCAGGGGTGCGCTCTAACCACCTGAGCTACAGACCCAGAAATGATGTCTTTTGTCTCTTATTATTTCTATCAAACAATCTGTGTGAGCACTCATTGTCGCTTATTCAGGTAAGGAGGTGATCCAACCGCAGGTTCCCCTACGGTTACCTTGTTACGACTTCACCCCAGTCATGAATCATACCGTGGTAAACGCCCTCCCGAAGGTTAAGCTATCTACTTCTGGTACAACCCACTCCCATGGTGTGACGGGCGGTGTGTACAAGGCCCGGGAACGTATTCACCGCGACATTCTGATTCGCGATTACTAGCGATTCCGACTTCATGGAGTCGAGTTGCAGACTCCAATCCGGACTTAGACGTACTTTCTGAGATTCGCTCACTATCGCTAGCTCGCAGCCCTCTGTATACGCCATTGTAGCACGTGTGTAGCCCTACTCGTAAGGGCCATGATGACTTGACGTCGTCCCCACCTTCCTCCAGTTTATCACTGGCAGTCTCCTTTGAGTTCTCAGCATTACCTGCTAGCAACAAAGGATAAGGGTTGCGCTCGTTGCGGGACTTAACCCAACATTTCACAACACGAGCTGACGACAGCCATGCAGCACCTGTCTCATAGTTCCCGAAGGCACAAAAGCATCTCTGCTTTCTTCTATGGATGTCAAGAGTAGGTAAGGTTCTTCGCGTTGCATCGAATTAAACCACATGCTCCACCGCTTGTGCGGGCCCCCGTCAATTCATTTGAGTTTTAACCTTGCGGCCGTACTCCCCAGGCGGTCAATTTATCGCGTTAGCTACGGGCGCCAGGTTCAAGACCCAACCCCCAAATTGACATCGTTTACAGCGTGGACTACCAGGGTATCTAATCCTGTTTGCTACCCACGCTTTCGCACCTCAGCGTCAGTCTCTCTCCAAGGGGCTGCCTTCGCCTTCGGTATTCCTCCACATCTCTACGCATTTCACCGCTACACGTGGAATTCTACCCCTCCCTAGAGGACTCTAGTCGCCCAGTCTCAAATGCAATTCCCAAGTTAAGCTCGGGGCTTTCACATCTGACTTAGACAACCGCCTGCGTGCCCTTTACGCCCAGTTATTCCGATTAACGCTCGCACCCTCCGTATTACCGCGGCTGCTGGCACGGAGTTAGCCGGTGCTTCTTCTGCGACTAACGTCAATGTACATACCTATTAGATATATACCCTTCCTCATCGCTGAAAGAACTTTACAACCCGAAAGCCTTCTTCATTCACGCGGCATGGCTGCATCAGGCTTGCGCCCATTGTGCAATATTCCCCACTGCTGCCTCCCGTAGGAGTCTGGACCGTGTCTCAGTTCCAGTGTGGCTGGTCATCCTCTCAAACCAGCTAGAGATCGTCAGCTTGGTGAGCCTTTACCTCACCAACTACCTAATCTCACTTGGGCTCATCTTATGGCATATGGTCCGAAGATCCCATACTTTAATCTTTCGATTTTACGCGGTATTAGCTACAGTTTCCCGTAGTTATCCCCCTCCATAAGGCAGATTCCCAAGCATTACTCACCCGTCCGCCACTCGTCAGCAAGAAAAGCAAGCTTTTCTCCTGTTACCGTTCGACTTGCATGTGTTAAGCCTGCCGCCAGCGTTCAATCTGAGCCATGATCAAACTCTTCAATTAAAAGTTTAATCGCTCAATAAACTGACATAGAATTTTTATTAAATAAATTTTCAGTGACACTTATTAAGACTTTAAAATCAATATATATTTTTAAATAAGTCAATCAACAAGTGCCCACACAGATTGTCTGATAAATTGTTAAAGAGCAAAAAATAACGACGCACCAGTTAAAACTTTGTTTCACAACAGCGCGTCGTTGTGTGTGGCGTATTATAGAGATTTTAAAACTCGACGCAAGTACTTTTTGCAAAATTTTTTAAAATTTCTTTTAATCGAACATTTTTAATTCAATTCGATGGCTTTTTGTAAATTTTTGGCAAAATGTGACCGCTTATAGTTTATCAATAAAGTTTGGTAACCATTCCTCAGCAGTCTCATCGTGATCAAAACTTTCTATAACATCAATTTTTAACGAGTCACAAAGTTTTTTTGCACCTCTTTGTTGTAAAATTCGTTCAACTGTATCTACTGCATAGCAAAACGTATCATAATCAGAGCTACCCAATCCAATTACACCAAAGTTCATCTCACTAAAATCTACTGTTGATTTTTCTATTTCCTCAAATAAAGGTTGAATATTATCAGGTAACTCTCCTGCGCCGTGTGTTGATGTCACTACTAATAAATACAGTTTATTCTTTATATCATCTAATGTGGCATTATTAAATAATTCAACATTTAATCCTTTAGTAATAAGTACTTGCTCAATGTGATCAGCAACATATTCTGCCCCACCTAGCGTGCTTCCTGTAATAATACAAATTGACATAAATTATTCCTTTCAATTATCTATATTCAAAGAACAAGTGTAACTCTGAACTTATACTTTGACTACTAAATTAATATGATGTTCAACTAAATATGTACTCCTATTAATATCCTGTACTTGAATATGATGATTTTTTAGTTACAATCTGTAGCTCTATATCATCCATAATAAAAATTTACCCAAATGACTAAACCTAGCGGCTTTCAATTTAAACAATTTTTTATTGCTCACGATAAATGTGCAATGAAAGTAAGCACTGACAGTATTTTATTAGGAAGCCTTGCAGATGTGAGCAATTGCTCATCTATTTTAGATATTGGAACAGGGACGGGATTACTTGCAATTATGTTAGCACAACGTACTGCTAATACTGGCTGTTATATTACAGCTTTAGAAATTGAACCCAACGCTTTTCAGCAGGCTGTTGAAAATACTCAAAAAACAATTTGGAAGGATCGTTTATCGGTTCAACACTGTGATTTTTTACATTTTCAATCTGTTCAAAAATTTGATCTCATTATTTCTAATCCTCCTTACTTTGAAAATGGACTCACAAGTCAAACCATTGAACGAGATCTTGCCCGTTTAGCCATACAAAGTCATTTTAACTGGTTAAAATGTGCTAAAAATTTCCTTTCTGAAGAGGGAAAAATTACTTTTATTTTACCCTTTGAAGTAGCAAAAAAATTGATTACTCAAGTAAAAGAGATTGGTCTCTATTGTATTGAGCATTGGGGCATTATAACCAAACCCAATAGCCTACCTAAACGAATGATCGTGACTTTTTGTAAAAAGTTTCAACAAAGTCACCGCTTGTTCTTAACAATTTATGATGAAAACTATCAATATACTGAACAATATAAAAAAATAACTCAGCCATTTTATCTTAATTTTTAATTACCAGAATAACTGAGATCTTTATTAACATAGCGTGTAGATAATTTTGGGGATAACTGAATAATAGTTGTTGAAATCTTATAAAATAAAACAATAACACATTGTTTTTTTAATTACTTTTATCTTTCTAACACTCTCTTATCAAAAGATCGCCAGCTTGCTTAATTGATCCACAATATGAGTATTCTTTACACTTTATTTTAATCTACATAAGATGTTATTTTTTTACTATTTGCTGATTTTTTCAAGTAACTTTATTTATCCCCATTCATTGTGGATAAATGTGTGGTAGCTTTAGGGATTACTCTGAAATAAATATTAAAAACACAACTAAACCATTTAAAAACAATGTATTACAACATAATAAATACAGCTAGTTTGCAAAGATTGTTTTTTAAGCGGTACGATCTTAATGAAATTTTGCAAATTTAGAAGGATGAAAGAAATTCTAATTTGCAAAAAAACAAACACATCTTACCGCTTATGTTTTTATGCCTTTACAACCCAATTGCATATTTCAACGCTCTATTTTTTAATGGTATTAATTTATTTGGGCGTACACAGTACGCCCCACAGTTCTAACTTAGAATACGCCTTTTAACTGTAATGATGTACCCCAACCATTATAACCAAAAGCGGTACTTTCATAATAAGGTGTAAAACTTACCATAAATTTAGGGCTAAAGTCATAGCTTAACCCTGCTTGAACACGTCCACGTGTTTTGCGAATTTTCGCCGTTTTACTAAAACTTCCCACCGCAGGCATTGAAACGGCATAGGTCGGTGCGTTATTGTTTAACTGTTGCTCCACTTCTGCACTCGCTAACAGATTTAGTTTTTCTGTTAATGGAAATGTTGTATTAACACCTAAGGCTAAAGCGGTATCTTTATAACTGAATTTTGCAAAACTTGCCGCAAATTCGGCATTTTTTTCCACATAGGCATCACGAGAAACTTGGCGATGACGAAGTGAACTGTAAACAGAAACATTGCCAAAATCATAACCCGTCGTTAATGAAACCGCTGAACCTTTCATTGTGGTTTTGTTACTGCCCGCTTCGGTATTTGCTAATAATGGACGAGCCACTTTCACTTTATCTTTTTGCCACGCCGCTGTGGTTTCCACAAACCAGTTCTCACCTTTCCAGTTGGCAAAAATGCCTAGCCCTGTGTTGCCGTCGGTTTTATAACTTTTAGGTAATTGACGAGATAAACTTTTATCAAGGTTAATCCCTGCGGTAATGCCATATCCCACACCATAAGATAAGCCAAGTCCAACACTGGCAGTAGTATCACCTTGTTGTTTAGCCATATCTTGACGAACACCATAACCTACTTTGCCTTGTTTTAAATAACGGCTTTGTTGTAAACGTTGTAAGATTTGGCTTTGTAATGAAATCACCCCAATCGCATCATTACCCAAACGTGCCATACTTAACTTGGTATTTTCGACATCAATTTTGGCAACTACTTCAGGCTTGGCTATCGGTTTAGCAATATCTTGGATTTTTGCCGCAGGGATAGTTCGTTTAGCAATATCTTCAATTTTTGCGGCTGGGATAGTGCGTTTGGCGATATCCTCAATTTTCGCCGCAGGAATGGTTCGTTTAGCAATATCTTCAATTTTTGCTGCTGGAATAACTTTCTTTTCAGGATATTTTATTTTCCAAAGAACTGCTCCACCACCATTAGCCCAACCACCTGCAATAGTACCATCACTACTTAAAGCCTGAACCTCTGAATACCCAGTATTATCTGAGTTTAATGTGCCTAAATCCGTTTTATTTTGCCAGTTTTTCCCTGACCAAATAGTCGCTCTCTCATCATGGTTATCATTATAAGCCCTACCACCAGCAATAGTTCCATCACTACTTAAAGCAAGAACCATTGAGCTCCCAGTATTATCTGATCTTAATGTGCCTAAATCCGTTTTATTTTGCCAGTTTTTCCCTGACCAAATTATTGCTCTCTTAATCCCATTATAGTTATCATAATGACTCCAACCACCTGCAATAGTACCATCACTACTTAAAGCCTGAGCCTTTGACACCCCAGTATTATCTGATCTTAATGTGCCTAAATCCGTTTTATTTTGCCAGTTTTTCCCTGACCAAATTATTGCTCTCTTAATCCCATTATAGTTATCATAATGACTCCAACCACCTGCAATAGTACCATCACTACTTAAAGCCTGAACCGCTGAATACCCAGTATTATCTGAGCTTAATGTGCCTAAATCCGTTTTATTTTGCCAGTTTTTCCCTGACCAAATTATTGCTCTCCTATCATCGTTATCATCATAACCCCAACCACCTGCAATAGTACCATCACTACTTAAAGCCTGAGCCTCTGAATTTCCAGTGTTATCTGATCTTAATGTGCCTAAATCCGTTTTATTTTGCCAGTTTTTCCCTGACCAAATTATTGCTTTATAATCCCTACCACCTGCAATAGTACCATCACTACTTAAAGCAATAACCTCTGAATACGCTGATCTTAATATGCCTAAATCCGTTTTATTTTGCCAGTTTTTCCCTGACCAAATAGTCGCTCTAATATTATCATTATTAGACTGACCACCTGCAATAGTACCATCACTACTTAAAGCCTGAACCCCTGAATCCCCAGTATTATCTGAGCTTAATGTGCCTAAATCTATTTTTGAAACAACAGTTGGTAAAGTTTCAGCAACAGCCTGTGAGAATAAAAAAGGATTGAAAGAGAGAAGAATAAGAGAGGAAATAGAGGAAAGTTTTAGACTAGGCTTTTTTGTTTGTTTGTTTGTTTGTTTGTTTGTTTGTTTGTTTGTTTGTTTGTTTGTTTGTTTGTTTGTTTGTTAAGAGTATTCATAATAATTTTCCTTATAGCAAGAATAAAAAAATATGGAATGAGTTAAAAAATTTAACCGTTTAAATATTAGCATTTTATTTTGTATAAAAAAATAACGTTGGGGTTAAAAATTAAATAAATTTTATACTATGGGTATAGTACATTCAATTCTCACCACATTATTAATGGCATTTTGTTACGATTTATTTTATAACGCTAAGAATTTGCAAAAACATAAACAGATCTTACCGCTTATGTTTTTTTACCTACAACCCAATCGCATACTTCAAGGCTTTCTTTTTCAAAGGCGTAATTTTATCCGCCGTAAATAAGCCTAAATTTCGTATAACTTTTACTGGCAATAAATCCGTTTTAAAGGTTTTATAGAAAAAATCCATTCCTGATTGCATTAACAAATTATCGGGTTTACGCTTGTTTTGATAGCGTTTTAACACCTCATCACTCGCCAAAGTCTCGCCTTTTTGTTGGGCTTTTTCTAATACATTTAATAAAGCTTTGACATCTTTAAACCCTAAATTGACCCCTTGCCCTGCTAATGGGTTTATCGTGTGAGCAGAGTCGCCCACCAAAACAATCCCATTTTTAAAATAGCGTTGAGCGTGTTGTCTGGTAAGTGGGAATGCACCGCAGTTTTCCACTTCAATTTGTCCTAAACGTTGTGGGAAATGTGTCAGAATTTCAGCGGTTAATTTTTGTGATGAAAGGTTTTGTAATTCCTTGATACGTTGTGGTGAATCGTACCAAACCACACAACCTTGATGATCTAATAAAGGTAAAAAGGCACGAGGTCCGCTGTGATGAAATTGTTGCCAAGTGACACTTTGTTGCGGTAATTCGGTTTTGACGACAGCTAATAAACAGTGCTGACGATATTGCCAACTGGTTAGCCCAATCCCAGCCCAACCACGCACCTGAGAATTTGCACCGTCAGCGGCGACAATTAAAGGGGCGGAAAATTGTTGTTGATCATCAATGGTTATCGTCCAAATGCCCTGTTCATTTTTTGCAGAAAGTTGTTCAAATCCGACCGCTTGCTGACAATTTGGATAATCTTTTAAACATTGCCATAAACCAAGTTGAATCACATTGTTTTCAACCATATAGCCCAGTTCATTTAGCCCTAAATCTTGGGCGGAAAATACCGTGTTAAAGCCGTCAATTTCCCACGTTTCCAAACCATCATAAGGGCAAACTCGCATTGTTTGAATGGCTTGCCACGCCCCTAACTCTTCCAATAACTGAACTGACGCTTTGCTGATTGCAGAAATACGTAAATCGTAGGGTTGTTCTTGTGAGAATGTTGGCAAGGTTCTTTTTTCAAGTAAAGCAACCTTTAACCCTTGCTTTGCCAACCCCAACGCTGTGGCAGCCCCAACCATTCCACCACCAATCACGATTACATCTTGCATTGTTTATTACCATTTTTAATTTAGATACGCCAAAATTTTACACCACAAGCGGTTATATTTTTATAAAAATTTACAAAAAATTTATTTTTAATCAATATTTATGTGAGCGAATAAAAATTTGCAAATTTTGCGATCTAGATCGAAAAAATAATTTTGCTTTATTTTCTCCTTTAAAATTTCAGATAAGATGAAAATAAAACAGGATTTTTTATGTCGTTAGCCATTGTATATAGCCGAGCCTCAATCGGTATTGAAGCCCCCTTAGTGACGATTGAGGTGCATATTAGCAATGGTAAACCCGGTTTAACGTTAGTGGGATTGCCTGAAACCACAGTGAAAGAATCTCGTGATCGAGTGCGTAGTGCATTGCTGAATGCCAATTTTAGTTATCCTGCTCGTAGAATTACGGTTAATCTTGCCCCTGCGGATTTACCCAAAGAAGGTGGTCGCTTTGATTTACCGATTGCGATAGGAATTTTAGCAGCATCAGGGCAGATTGACAGCGATAAATTAAATCAATTTGAGTTTTTGGGTGAGCTTGCATTAACGGGATTTTTGCGTGGTGTACACGGTGCAATCCCTGCCACGCTTGCGGCTCAAAAAGTGAAACGAGCTTTGATTATTGCCAAACAAAATGCCAATGAAGTTTCTTTGGTGTCAAATACCGAAACCCTTTGTGCAACTTCGCTGTTGCAAGTGGTTAACTTTTTGAATAATCGTGATCAGTTACCCATCGCCCAACAAATTTTGCAAAAAGAACAAAAAATCGTACCGCTTATTTCACGTGATTTAACAGATATTATCGGACAACAACACGCCAAAAGAGCCTTAATGATTGCCGCAGCAGGGCAACATAATTTATTATTTTTAGGTCCTCCAGGAACGGGTAAAACAATGCTTGCCAGTCGCTTGGCGGATTTATTGCCTGAGATGAATGATGAAGAAGCCATTGAAACGGCAGCAGTGGCAAGCCTTGTACAAAATGAATTAAATTACCATAACTGGAAGCAAAGACCTTTTCGTTCGCCTCATCATTCGGCGTCAATGGTGGCGTTAGTGGGTGGTGGCTCGATCCCCAAACCCGGTGAAATATCCCTTTCCCACAACGGTATTTTGTTTTTAGATGAACTGCCTGAATTTGAGAAAAAAGTATTAGACGCATTGCGACAACCGTTAGAATCTGGTGAAATTGTGATTTCCAGAGCCAATGCAAAGGTGCAATTTCCTGCAAGTTTTCAACTAATTGCAGCAATGAACCCAAGCCCAACAGGACATTATCAAGGCACACACAATCGCACTTCTCCTCAACAAGTAATGCGATATTTAAACCGTTTGTCTGGTCCTTTTTTGGATCGCTTTGATTTATCCATTGAAGTGCCATTACTTCCCAAAGGCGCATTGCAAAATCCCAATGTTAATCGTGGAGAAACCACCGAACAGGTTAAACAACGAGTGTTAAAAGCCAGAAAAATTCAGCTTGCACGCTCAGGAAAAATCAATGCCAAACTTTCTACCAAAGAGATCGAGCGAGATTGTAAAATCTCAAAACAAGATGCGATTTTTTTAGAAAATGCACTGACTAAATTAGGACTTTCAGTGCGTGCTTATCATCGTATTTTGAAAGTGGCTCGTACCATTGCAGATTTAGCGGAAGAAGATCAAATTAAACAACCCCATCTTGCCGAAGCCTTAGGTTATCGAGCAATGGATCGTTTATTGCAACGATTACAGGGAGAATAGATTTAAAGTATAAATAACAATCAAATGCTATGACAAATTATACCTTTTAAGATAAAATCTAGCATAGATATTTTCTAAAGGGAGTAAAAACAATGAGAAAACTTGCATTCTCTATGATGGCAATTTTAGGGTTCCTTAATAATGCTAACGCCAATATAAATGGCTTGTTAGGATTTTGCCTTAAAGATACAGCACAACAACTGAAATGCGGTCTTATGGATAACAAAGCCAACCTTGTTGTAGCACCAGAACTTGATTACATTGCTCCCTTTCCTAGCAAGAAAATGCCTCTTATCCCACACAGATATGCCTATAAAGAATACTTTGATGATAATGGTTTTACAACAGCTCATAAGAATGGAAAATCAGGCATAATTAATACCAAAGGACAATGGGTAATAAATCCACAATTTGAGATAATCGGTGAGTTTGCTAAGAATGGACTTGCATTTGCAACCAAAAATGATCTTTATGGCTATATAAATACAAAGGGAGAATGGGTTATTCCTCCTCGTTTTAAACGAGTATCCGATTTTTCTGCTAATGGTCTAGCAAGAATGGAAGAAAAGGGTAAATATGGTTTTATTGATAAACGAGGTAAATGGGTAATCCCACCACAGTTTTGGTTTGCTGAAGATTTTGGTGATTATGATGTGACCCCTGCAAAAGAGCGAGAAAATGGATTATATGGACTTATTGATCGTCGTGGGCAATGGGTTGTACAACCACAATATCGATATATAGGGGCTTTTAATGAAGAAAGCTTAGCTGAAGTTTATACCAAAGATGGAAAGTTTGCTTATATTAATAAAAAAGGAAAAATTGTTACAGCGTTATTTGATTCTCAAACCATATTTTATGAAGGTTTAGCAGAAAGGAAAAAAGATAAATGGGGTATGCTTAACACCAAAGGTGAATGGGTAATACCACCTGAGTTTGATTATATTCATAATAGTTATAATGGCTATGTAATTGTTGAAAAAAATGATAAATATGGTGCGTTTGATCGCAAAGGAAAATTAGTTATTCCACTAACATTGGAGTGGATTCAGAGCTTTAGTAATAATGGTTTAGCAGAAGCAAAAAAGAATACTAAATACGGCTATATTAATACTAAAGGCGAATGGGTAATTAAGCCACAATTTGATGAAACACATTTTTTTGATAGCAATGGTCTTGCCAAAGTTGTTTATGATGGGAAATATGGTTATATCAACGAAAAAGGTAAATTTATCGTGCCTGCAAAGTTTGGCTATTTATCTAATTTCAAGAAAAATGGTTTAGCCCGAGCAATGCCTTACGTATCAACAATAACATTTTTACTGGATCCAAAAGGAAGCACTAAACATGGCTTTATAAATAAAAAAGGACAATGGATAATAAAGCCAGAATTTGAGGTAGCCAGTGAGTTTTATCCTAATGGATTAGCGGTTGTAAGAGAAAATGGGCAATATGGATATATTAATGAAAAAGGGGATTATGTTGCTAAGATTATGACGACTAAGTGTGGTGCAGAGCAACTAGTGACATCTAGTGGTAAACCGATTTATCCTAAAATGTCCGTAGAAGAATTATGTAAATAGCGCTCAACTTATGGAGTAAATTTTATTACAAAATCACAGCTTATTCACATAACAATCAAGTTCTGGCAATAACTGCACAATTAAAGATAATTGTTGCACTAGTAACCTTGCTTTATCTTTTTCGTGGTCTAAATAATCTTGCTCTAAATATTGTAACTGTGTGATTAAATCATTGAGCTGTGTGCTACGCTGTTTTGTTTCTAAATAGGTGGAATCCAATAATCGTGAAATAAATTTTCCTTGTTGAAAGAAAACAGTTGAATATTCAAATTGGTGATTGATTGTATCGCTCTCTTTACGGTACACCCCTAATGCAGAAATATAGCTTAATAACGTGTAATTTAATTCTAATAATTGTGGTGCAACCGCTAAGCTATTTTTATATTTCTTTGGTTCTTCCTGCATTGCAGAAACGGTAGTACTCAATTTTGCAACATTATGATAAGCCATTCGGCGAGCTAAACGATACCCAAAATGGTCTCGATAACCAAATTGTAATTGTGCCATTATATGACGTAAATATAAGGAGCTACTTTTTAGTGTTTCTTCCAAATTTTGACGTAAATTAAGATATCGCCAATCCGCCCAAAGGAAAGAAACCGCAAACCACGCAATGCCTGCTCCAATAAAGGTATCTAAAATTCGAGGTAATATCGCCATTTCTTTACCCAAACCAATGACATCAAAACTCACTAATACTTGAATGGTAATAAAAAAACTGGCATAACTGTATTTTCTTTCCATAAAAAAGAAAAATAAGCTACTTGTGGCAACAATAATCCCCAATTGAGCCTCTAGCGTTGGAGATAAATATCTTAATGATAGCCCAACAAATACCCCTAAAAGCGTGCCTAAAATACGCTGAACCAATCGTTTTTTGGTCGCTGAATAATTTGGTTTACATACTAAAATCGCCGTTAATAAAATCCAATAACCCAATTCCAGATGAAATATCTGTACAATCGAACAACATACAAATACCACAATGGAAAGGCGAATAGCGTGACGAAAGAGTTCAGCTCCTAAATAACACTGTTTTTTTATTGTATGAAAAATATTGCCTATGCCTGAAATATTTTCAGATAACAAGCGGTAGGTTTGTTGATTATTTTTACCAAAATCATTACAAATATTTTCTTCATATAAAGCTTCAAATAACAAGGTAATATTCTTTAAATTTTCAACCATTGATGATAATTGATAAAAAGATGCTTTTGTTTCTTTTTGATGATACTGCAATGAGTTTTGTAATCCCTTTAAGACTCTTTCCATCTTAAAATTGGGTTTATAGTCCAAATTATGGCGTAATGCTTTTGCAATATATTGGCACTCTATTGCTTGTAATTCTAATAAACGGCGTAATCGAAAAACCAAATCAGTGTGCTGAAACTCTTCCAATAAATCTTGATATTGAGAATGGCTTGAACTGGTTCTTTCCCAAATTTCTTGCCCTGTTAAATAGTAACGTAACATTTTTTGCGTATGAAAATGACGATGTTGTTGATCTAAACGACTAAACAACACTTCTCTTACTTCATCAAATGAACGCATTACTGCAGTATTGGCTCGTGCTAACGCTAATTTTTTATCAGACAAGCGATTAATATCATCAAAATCAAAGAAGGTCGATTTTTGCTGTAAATAATTTCCTAAGCTATCAAAATAAGAGGCTAAACTCTCTTGTGTTGCTCGATTAGGTAAACACAAATAAATCAATAATGAAATAAAGCTATAAATCAAGGTACCTAATAAAATTAACGTTGTGTTGATATACCACACCACATTAGGGGTATAAACCAGTGCAGTATAAACAGCAACCAGCAAAGTACAAAATGCAATCTTGCTATAACGCCCGCCTACTGCACCAAGCATTACCACAATAAAAGTAATAATGGTTAGTAAAGGAACAAAAATCCATCCTTTTGTCAAAAAGAATTGTGAGATAAGAGAGACGGTGCCAAATGCTATCAGCATTAAAATAAGATCTTTGAAACGCCCCATTAAACGGTTACTTTGCTCTGATAATGCGGTCGCAATAATGCCTAAAACTAACGGCATTGCAAGATGAGAAATCTCTAATTGCCAAATAACAATAGCGGCAATATTGGTTGAAATAAATACCGCCAATACATTAAGCATATTGATATTCAACCATTGTAATCGCAAACTATTGAATACGTTTTTCATCAATTAACCTAAGTGTTCAATCATCTTTAATACAATTGCTGAGGATTTTTGTGCAGCAAGAGGTAAAAATTCATCAAAAGATAAATGGGATTCTTTATCCGCCACATCTGAAATTGCACGAACAACGACAAAAGGCACACTAAAAGCGTGACAAACTTGAGCAATTGCTGCTGCTTCCATTTCAACCGCCACCACTTGCGGAAAATTTTTGCAAATTTTTGCAATCATCTCACCGCTATTTACAAATAAATCGCCACTACAAATCAACCCTGAAACAGCATTTTCACCTAGTTGTTGTGTCAAAGAAAAAGCTAATTCAGCGAGTTCTTTATCTGCCACAAATCCAGCTGGATTGGCAGGAAGTTGCCCTATTTCATAGCCAAAAGCTGTTACATCAACATCGTGATAGCGAGCTTCTGTTGAGATAACAATATCTCCCACATTTAAGTTTTTATCCAATCCACCCGCTGAACCTGTATTGATCACATAATCAGGTTTAGTTAATTGCAAAAAGAGAGCCGTCCCCATCGCAGCTGCCGTTTTTCCAATACCTGATTGTAATAATGCCACCTCTTTATTATTGATTTTTCCTTCAAAAATTTTACAGCCTGCAATTTCAGTTATTTTTAAATCTTGTAGGGTATTTTTCAAAATCTCTACTTCTTGTGCCATTGCACCAATAATGCCTAGTTTCATTGTTTGTCCTTTGTATTTTTATTGGTTGTATTCTATCCTTAAAACTAAAAACCTTAAAGAATTTATTAGCTTAAGATAAAAAATAAGCGGTTACATTTGTTTAATTTTTTGCAAATTGCAGTAAAAGTTTGATCTCCATAGCAAATAACTAAAATAGATTTTTACATTTACGATAAATTTATATAGTATTTTTTTATTACATTTATTCTTACCGCTTATAGACAATAGGAGTGTTCCAATGAAAAAAACATCACTACTTAATGCCCCTCTTTCACAACTGATTGCAAAAATGGGACATACTGATGGAATAACACTTTGTGATGCGGGATTACCCATTCCTGAAAATATAAATCGTATTGATCTTGCTATCACCAAAGGCATTCCAAGTTTTTTAGATCTCTTTGAAGCAACCATTACAGAACTATTTGTTGAAAGCGTTTTATTAGCTGAAGAAATAAAAAAGATAAATCCAAACATACATTCAATGATTTTAGAGAAGCTCTCAGAATTAGAAAAACAGCAGGGTAACCAAATTCAAATTGACTATATTTCTCACGAACAATTCAAACAAAAAGCGAATGAAAGTAAGGGTATTGTGCGTTCAGGTGAATGTTCACCTTATGCCAATATAATTTTATATTCTGGTGTTCCATTTTAAGAAAATATGAAGGAAGTAATTATGTCAAAACCTCATTTAGTTGTTTTAGGCAGTATTAATGTCGATCACGTTATTTATGCAGAACGCTTTCCTCAAGCAGGGGAAACCTTGTTTGGTAAAAAATATCAACTGGCTTATGGAGGAAAAGGTGCTAATCAAGCAGTTGCAGCCGCTCGCTTAGGTGCCAATGTTGATTTTATCGGTTGTATTGGTGATGATGCGATTGGTCACGAAATGAAAACGGCTTTTGAAAAGGATAACATCAATACTCAACATATTTTTGAGATCCCACAAGAAACCACTGGTGTTGCAATGATCCAAGTCACCGACAGTGGTGAAAATAGTATTGTGATCTCAGCAGGAGCAAATGCTCACCTCACGACTGAAAAATTAGCTAGCTGTAAAGACACATTTGCACAAGCTGAAATGTTATTAATGCAACTTGAAACCCCTTTAGAAACAATTATTAACGCTGCTCAAATAGCACATCAAAATGGTGTGAAAGTGATATTAAACCCAGCTCCAGCAAGAACATTACCTGATGAATTATTACAACACCTCTTTATGATTACCCCAAATGAAACAGAAGCGGAATTATTAACAGGCATTAAGGTTACTGATGAACAATCGGCTCAACAAGCTGCTCAAGTATTTCATCAAAAAGGCATTGAATATGTGCTAATAACCTTAGGTTCTAAGGGTGTTTATTGTAGTCATCAAAATCAAGGCGAAATTATCAAAGGGTTTAAAGTGAATGCGATTGATACCACCGCCGCTGGGGATACTTTTAACGGTGCATTATTAACTGCATTACTCGAACAAAAACCTATGCCAGAGGCGATTACTTTTGCTCACGCAGCCGCAGCCCTTTCAGTGACGAAAAAAGGGGCTCAATCTTCAATTCCTAGCCGAGAAGAAGTGATGAAATTTTTACAATCTCAATGATTGTAAAATAAGAGAGTAGAGCAAGCACTTAGCTGAAAGTGTCGATTATTTAATAAAGTTTGGTGCTTAACCGAAAAAATCGTATACTTATCCGCAACAGCGTAAACACCGAGTCCGTTGCCTGCAATACGAGTGGACGATACTTGAAAAATGAAATAATGAATAAAAAAAATAAATCTTCTGAAAAAGTTGAAGAAAAAACAAATTCTTTTTGGAAAAAGATAATCGGCTTTGCTGTAAGTATTGCACTTTTAATATTTATGGTTAGTGGAGGCGTTCCTTATTTTACAATTATCTTTTTTATAATATTGCCATTTTTGGGGACTATTTTTGCTAAAACAAATAAAAAGTCTTTTTATAAACTTCAAGAGATCTTACCTACATCAACTATCCGTTCTGTTGCAATGGGGTTAGCAGAAATATCAGGAAAAGCAAAAATGATAGAGCCTGTTATTTCTAAAATCACAAAGAAAAAATGTATTGGTTATATCTATTTAGTTGAAGATATTAGAAAAGACAAAGAAGGAAGAGTTTCTTATTTTAAGGATTTTTCCGAAACTGTTTGTAATCCATTTTTTGTAAAAGATAAAACAGGGCAAATAAAAGTTTTACCTAATGATTTAGAGTTTTTAGATTTTGAAGAAAGTCATCAAAAAATAACAGGAAACAAACGATATACAGAATATTTACTTAAAGAAAATATGGAAGTTTTACTTATTGGTAAAGCGGGAATTACAGAAAATAATGAACCTGTTTTCAAAAAAGAAGAAATTAAAAATGTTTTTGGAATTGCACCTTTAAAAAAAGTAGGAAATTATAATAAATTAAGACCTCTTATAAAGTCTGCTGGGTATTTTATATATTTTTGGATAATTATAGTTGCAATAATTTTACTTACACCAACTAATTTAGAAAATAATATGATAAAATTTGGAGACTATCATTGGAAAATTCCATTTCAAAACACAAAAAAATAATAAATAAGGCAAAACAATATGACAACATTTTTCGCTTACATAGCCATCGGATTAGTAATATTAGGTTTAATTAATATAGTAGTTTCAACATATAATAAACTTGTAATGCTTAATAATAATACCGACAAGACTTTTAAAAATATTGATATTTTATTAAAACAAAGAGCAGATGAAATACCTAACCTTATAAAAGTTGTAAAAGAATTTCAAAACCACGAAAGTAACTTACTTACCAAACTTACAAAATTGAGAACTGATTTTTTAAAGGCTAATACCGTAAAGGATAAAGTAGAAATATCAAATGAAATGAACAAACAACTAAAAACCCTTTTTGCTGTTTCTGAAAACTATCCTGATTTAAAATCAAATGAAAATTTTTTATTGCTTCAAAATCGTGTTTCGCAAATAGAAGATGCTATTGCTGACCGAAGAGAACTTTATAATGAAAGTGTAAATATGTACAATATAGGTATTGCTGAGTTTCCTAATGTACTTTTAGCAAAACCTATGGGGTATAATAAAAAAGAATTTTTCAACATAACAGAACAAGAAATAGAATATAATGGAGTTACCTTTTAATATAATTGAACTACTAAATATAATTGATGAAAAGCCTATTTATTTAGTTGCTTTTGCTTCGTTACACGGATTTGTTTTTATTTTATTACATATACCTATATGGTTACTTAAGAAAATAGGAATATACGACCCTAACAAAAATTTAGGTGTATTTGGTACATCAATAGCATTTATTATTGGTATAGGCTGGGTTTTAGGTTTCATATCGCAAGGATTATTGTTTTTTATGAAAGTTTCAGGTATTAAAATGTTATTGATTTATTTATCAATGTATCTTTGTATTATATTTTTTGTTATTTCTAACGCGATGAAATTAAAAAGCAACTTTGATATTAATGGTAATTAGAACAAAAAGAAAACGAAACCTTAAAAAAATGTACTGACAGGCAACACAAGTTTTTACGCAATTGCGGATTAGGTGCTTAAATCAAAATTTAGGTTGTTTATAAAGTTTGGTGCATAACCGAAAAATATCGTATATTTATCTGCAACAGTGTAAATTAATTTATTATAATACAAGCGGTTATATTTAAACAAATTTTTACGATTTAAGGATTAACGTTTAATGGCAACAATGAAAGATATTGCCGTTATTGGTTATGATGATATTCATCTTGCACAATTTCTTTCTCCTCCTTTAACGACTATTCAACAACCCAAAGAATTTCTTGCTAAAAAAGCAGTAGAAACATTGTTAGATAGAATTAAAAATCATCATCTTACTTATAAAAATATTGTACTAGAACCTACGCTAATATTAAGAGAGTCTATTTAATAAATTAATTTGCAAAAAAGTAAACTAATCGTACCGCTTGCGTTATAATAATGTAAGTGATAGGAGAATTTATGCAACAATTTTTATTATTTATACAGGTTTTACGGCTACGTTTTACTCAAAATAAATTAACAATGGCAGCAGGTCATTTGACCTATAATACCATGCTTGCGATTGTGCCATTAATTATGGTGATGTTTTCTATTTTTGCCGCATTTCCTATTTTTAATGAAGTGACAGGTGAATTAAAAGCCTTTATTTACAATAACTTTGCTCCAAGCATAGGAGATGTAGTACAAACCCATCTTGATAATTTTGTCAATAATTCCCGTAAAATGAGTGCAGTAGGTACAATGGTATTAATTGCGATTGCACTGCTACTGATTTCAAATATTGATAATACCTTGAATGCAATGTGGCACAAAACTCAAAAACGTCGTTGGTTAATTTCTTTTGCTATTTACTGGATGATTTTGACACTAGGACCGTTACTTGTTGGTGTAAGTATTTCGGTAAGTACTTACATACTTTCTTTAGAAATTTTAAATCCAGAAGGGATGCTTGCGGTAAGTACCCCATTCCTTTCTCTGGTTCCATTTTTTATAACTTGGTTGCTGTTTACATTAGTTTATACCATTGTTCCTAATACTACCGTGTTGTTTAGGCACGCTGCTATCGGAGCATTACTCGCCGCTATTTTTTTCACTCTTGGTAAACAAGTCTTTATTTGGTACATCACCACCTTTCCATCCTATCAAGCTATTTATGGTGCTTTAGCTGTATTACCCATAATGATAGTATGGATTCATTTAAGTTGGTTGGTTGTGTTAATTGGTGCTCAAGTTTCAGCAGTATTTAAAGATATAATGCTGATTAACGTGGGCGTTTTAGAGATTGAAAATAATGAGGAATTAAAATGATTGCATTAATTCAACGAGTAAAATGGGCAAAAGTCGAAATAAACGAGCAAACCGTAGGTCAAATTGAAAGTGGTTTATTAGTTTTATTAGGTGTCGAAAAAGAGGATGACCAAACGAAAGCAGATCGGTTATTAGATAAAGTATTAGGATACCGTATCTTTGAAGATGAACAGGGAAAAATGAATTTAAACGTACAACAAGCGGGCGGACATTTACTTGTCGTTTCACAGTTTACGCTTGCGGCAGATACTCAAAAAGGATTACGACCAAGTTTTTCTAAAGGTGCAAATCCAAGTGATGCAGAAACTTTGTATGACTACTTTTCACAACAAGCGAAAAGCAAAATAAACACTCAGACAGGAAAGTTTGGCGGGGATATGCAAGTCAGCCTCCAAAACGATGGACCTGTCACTTTCTGGTTACAAGTCTAATGTGACAAGCGGTACGATTTTAATAAAAATTTGCAAATTTTGCATAACATCGTACCGCTTAGAAAGTTATTTTATTTCGCTACAATTCATTTACCCAAATGTTGGGATCATACCAAACATAGCAAGTAAGTGGATAATTGCAACAGCAAAACCCCATAAAATACAGATTGCTATCACTACATTACCACCAAATACTTTATACCCATTCGGTTTGTAAGCAGGGAAAACATCCGCAGGATTTTGAGCTTCACGCTCACGCTGTCTTACTTTCCAAGCCATAAAACCAGGCATAATAATACCACAAATCGTAGATACCGCACCTGCATAAGCAATTGCTGTAACGAACCCCATAGGAGCAAGTACAGACATTACTAATGGTGGAATGAATGTGATCAACCAGCTTTTTGTTCTATCTGCTTTCTTAGTTGAGTCAAATTGGAAGAAGTCTGTAAAGAAGTGGAATACCCCTAAACCAACACCAACGAAAGAAGATAAAATAGCTGCGATAGAGAATATTTTCACAGCATTTTTAATGGTTTCAGACTCAATAACTCCGCCCATTGCTTGTAATAAGGCCTCAACACTTCCGCCTTTAGCAATAACTGGTAAGAAATCAATTCTTGGTAAATTACCAAAAACACTCACTAACCAGAAAATATAAAGACCTAATGCGATTACAGCACCCCATAACATTGCTTTAGCAGCTTTTGCCTCTTCACCATAATATTCACGAATAGAAGAAGCTGCGTGTTGATATCCAAAAGAAGTAAAGGCTACTGGTAATAAAGAGATAGCGAAAACAGCATAATTAGTATTTTCTTCTGGTCCAGCTATTGTATTAAGCAATACACCTAAATCCATTTTTAATGTTAAGCCTGAAACACCAAGAATGAAAGAAAGTGCCATTACAGTAACAAGGAAAGTAGAGAATCTATCGACTAGTCTTGTTGAGTGCCATACAAACATAGAGAAAACAGCAACAGCAATAATAGACCAAATACGACTACCGTATTCACCAAAATCAACAAACTGCCCAAAAATTCCATTAAATAAATTACCTAACGCTGTTGTATAAGCATAAAGTAAAATACCACCAAGGAAATAGAAAGCTAAGTTATTAATAATATTAACTTTTTCACCCAGCAAATCTTTGGTTACTGTATTATAAGAAGCGGTTAAATCATAGTTTTTATAGGCTTCTAATAACAACCAGCCAGCCCAAATTAAAACTATCATTGTTGCGAAAAGAATAACAAAAGTCCATATTGTCCAAGCGCCCGCACCAGCTGCTGGCAGACCTAACATACCCGCACCAACACACACACTTGCAACAATACTTGCACCACCTAAAATTGAAGGTTGTTTTTTCATGATAAACCCCATTTTAATTTCAATTAAATACTTAAGTTTAATCTACTAAAATAGGCAAACATTCCCTTAGCTATATGAAACTATAAACTTTGCATATGCTATATCATCACTATTTGTTAAAACAAATAAACACATTAATTATTTTATTAGTAACAAAATAAAGTTCTAGAAATTTATACTTAGAGAATATCTACCTCATAATAAAAAGGGTCGAAAGCCATTTAATTAAAGCCTTCAACCCTGCTTATTACCTAATTTTAATACTCTATAATACTAATAATTAGATGTGTTCAAAACGTGCTGTAAAGAAGCGAAGTTGTTTTGGCTCGTAAACAAATTTTAAGCCTTTAATTGTTTCTTTTCTCTTATACAGACGAATAACGCTGTCAGCAACTACATCCATATGCTTATATGTATAAACACGACGTGGAATAGTTAAACGAACAGTTTCTAGTTTTGGTCTGTGGTTTTCACCAGTTTTAATATCACGACCAGCAGAGATGATACCACGCTCCATTGAACGTACACCTGACTCAATATAAAGTTCTGCAGCAAGAGCTTGTGCTGGGAACTCATCTTGTGTTAAGTGTGGGCAGAAACGACGAGCATCAAGGAATACTGCATGTCCACCAACTGGTTCAATAATTGGAACACCCGCTTCTTTTAGACGTTCACCTAAGTAACGAACTTGTAGAACACGGTGTTGGATATATTCAAACTGCATAGCTTCTTTAAGACCGATAGCCATCGCTTCCATATCACGACCAGCCATACCGCCGTATGAAGGCATACCTTCATAAACAACCACGATTTCTTTTGCAGCTAAGAATAACTCTTCATCATTCATACATAAGAAACCACCGATATTTGTCAAGCAGTCTTTTTTACCACTCATTGTACAACCATCAGCATAGCTGAACATTTCGTGTACGATTTCTTTGATTGTTTTATCTTGGAAACCATCTTCTTGCTCTTTAATGAAATAAGCATTTTCAACACAACGAGTTGCATCCATAAATACTTTAATACCGTGTTTTGCAGTTAATTCTCTAACTTCACGCATATTTTTCATTGATACTGGCTGACCACCAGCAAGGTTTACAGTTACCGCTAAACATACATAAGCGATATTTTCTGCACCTTTCTCATTGATTACTTTTTCAAGTTTAGCAAGATCGATATCACCTTTAAATGGTACTTCTAATCCAGCATCATGCGCTTCATCACGAATAATATCTACGAAGATACCACCATTTTTCTCTTGGTGATAACGAGTTGTCGTGAAATACATATTACCTGGTACATATTGCCCTTCTTTAATAGCAATTGTTGATAAGATATTTTCAGCACCACGACCTTGGTGAGTAGGAACTATGTATTTAAAGCCAAATAATTCTTGAACTGTTTCTTGTAAATGATAGAAGTTGCGACTTCCTGCATAAGCTTCATCACCTTGCATGATTCCACCCCATTGGGCGTCACTCATCGCGTTAGTACCACTATCTGTTAATAAATCGATAAATACATCTTTAGAATCTAACAAGAAAGTGTTATAACCCGCTTTTTTAGCAGCTTCTTCACGAGCTGCACGATCAATCATTGCTACAGTTTCAACGCTTTTAATACGGAATGGTTCCGCTGGATACATATTCATGTCCATAATATTTTTCCTTTAAAATATAAAATTAAAATATCATCCATACTAAATACTAATATTCAAAAAATAGTAAATCTGATAATTGAATATCAAGGCGGCTCCCCTACCTACGTATATAATTACTCCCTTTTTATTTAATGATCAACAAAAAATTATTTAATTTGTGACGTAAAACACATTTTTTATAAAAAATTAATTTACGCCCAAAATATTCTTTATTTTAATGTTTAAAATATTTATTTTTGTTTATAAGTCTGTAAAATATATGTTATATAAAGCAATTTAATAGTTTATTTAAAATAACGTATTAATGTGTGGACTCAATCACATACTTTTAAATACATTAATGAATAGCATAAATTTGTGATATTGGATTATAATTAAGGAGTTATTTCATAGTCCCGTTCTTATTAAAAGATCAGTGAAATATCTCAGTGTATGGCTAAATTAAGGAGAAATAGAATGATTATTGGTTGTCCCAAAGAAGTTAAAGTGCAAGAATATCGTGTTGGTTTAACACCTGACAATGTAAGATCTTATGTTGAAGCTGGTCACACAGTTTATATTGAACATAATGCAGGGACTGAAATTGGTTTCCCTGATGCAGAATATGCAGAAGCGGGTGCTATTCTAACTGATAAAGCGACTCTTTTTAAAAATAGTGAAATGATCATTAAAGTTAAAGAGCCAATTGAATGTGAATATGATTATTTCAGAGAAGGTCAAATTCTTTATACCTACCTACACTTAGCTGCTGATAAACCTCTTACGGATATGCTACTTGCTAAAAACATTCAAGCCATTGCTTATGAAACAATCAAAACACCAACGGGATTACCTTGCTTAGCTCCAATGAGTATGATTGCAGGTCGCTTAGCAACATTAGAATCTGCTAAATATATCCAAAAAACTTTTGGTGGTGCAGGCGTATTATTAAGTGGTACAGCTGGTACACCAAAAGCAAAAGTAGTTATTTTAGGTGGTGGTGTAGTTGGTTTGAATGCTGCACAAATCGCAATGGGTATCGGTGCTGATGTCACAATTTTAGATATTAATGCAGCACGCTTAGCTTATATTGATCAAATCTTTGATATGAAAATTAAAACATTAACCAGCTCACGTGGTAATATATTGAGTTGCTTAAAAGAAGCTGATGTTGTAATTGGTGCGGTATTAATTCCAGGTGCAAAAGCACCTCATTTAGTACGTCGTGAAGACTTAAAACTAATGAAAAAAGGTGCGATCTTAACTGACGTTGCGATTGACCAAGGTGGTTGTTTTGAAACTTCTCGTTCAACAACACATAATGATCCAATCTATGAAGTTGATGGTATAATTCACTACTGTGTAGCAAATATGCCAGGTTGTGTGGCTCGCACTTCTACTTTAGGTTTAACTGATTCAACTTTAGAGTATGGTCTAACAATTGCACGCTTAGGTGTGAAAGAAGCTTGCTTATCTGACTCTGCTCTTCTCGAAGGTTTAAATACCTATAATGGTAAATGTACATTTAAAGGTGTCAGTGATGCCTTTGGTATAGCATATACCTCTCCAGAGGTCGCATTACAGTAATATCCTGTTGATGTCGATTATCTCAAATAATCTACGCTACGTTAATTAAAACATATCTTCTTATTTTATGAAGAGTAAGAAGATATGCTCCTGAATATTGATAATAAAGAGGTAAATAATGTCAGATATACATAATAAACCGCGTCAATCTTGGTCGAGCCGATTGACCTATATTATGACGGTTGCTGGTGCTACCGTTGGTTTTGGTGCAACTTGGCGTTTTCCCTATTTAGTGGGTGAAAATGGTGGAGGCGCTTATGTTTTATTATTTTGTATTGCAATGATTATAATCGGTATCCCAATGATTTTGGTTGAAAATGTCATTGGACGCAGAATGCAAGTAAATTCTATCGATGCTTTTGGTGGTTCTGTAAATAATAAAAAAATTCATTCTGGTTGGAAAATTTTAGGTTATATGGGACTAATCGGATCTTTTGGTATTATGGCTTATTATACAGTACTGGGAGGCTGGGTAATTAATTTTATTGCCAATTTAGTATCTGGAAATTTAGATTTGTCACAACCTGTTACAGCAGTTTTAACAAAACAGTTTTTCACAGACAATATTACCAATGATCCTATTGCGATTTTAGCTTCTTCATTTGTTTTTGCCCTTATCAATTATGTCATTCTCGCAAAGGGCATTATGGATGGTATTGAGCGAGCCGTAAAATACTTAATGCCAATTCTTTTTATTTGCTTGCTAGTAATGGTTGCTCGTAATGTCACCTTACCAGGTGCAATGGAGGGAATTAAATTCTACTTAATTCCAGATTTTTCAAAAGTGAATAGTGACTTGTTTATTTTAGTTTTAGGTCAAGTTTTCTTTGCATTAAGTTTAGGCTTTGGCGTGTTAATTACACTTTCAAGTTATTTAGATAAAAAAGAAAATTTAGTACAAACTGCTTGCATTACAGCAATAATAAATACGCTAATTGCCATTGCTGCTGGATTTATGATCTTCCCATCATTATTCACCTTTGGTATTGCTCCTAGTTCTGGACCTGCACTGGTATTCCAAAGCTTACCAATAGTATTTAGCCATATGCTAGGCGGTACCATTTTTGCAATTGTCTTCTTTAGCTTATTAATGGTTGCAGCACTTACCACTTCGCTTACTATTTATGAAGTATTAGTTACCGCAATGCAAGAAAAAACAAACTTAAGTCGTAAGCAATCTATTATGATTACCATTAGTGGTATTTTTATTCTAGGAAATATTCCATCGACACTTTCAGATAATGTGTGGAGTTCCATTACAATTGCAGGTCGCAGCATCTTTGATACCTTTGACTATGTGAGTGGAAATATCTTATTTGTATTGACCGCATTAGGTAGTGCAATATTTGTAGGCTTTGTATTAAAAGACGATGCAAAGAAAGAACTGAATGCAGGAGAAACCTTTACTAAACTTTGGTTTAATTATGTAAAATTTGTGATTCCTGTCATTATTTTAGTAATTTTTTATAATTCATTATAAAAGCATATACCAGTTATAATTAATACATCCAAATTCGCAAATAATCTAAATGAACTATGTTAATTTTTTCCTCTCGTTTAGATTATTTGCAAAAATTTGTCACAATCGTACCGCTTCAAATATGATGAAGACAGAGTTATCTTGAACCGTACACTACAACTGTTTTGCCATGTGCAGAAATAAGACCATCTGATTCTAACATTTTAAGAATTCGCCCTACTGTTTCACGAGAACAACCAACCATCTGACCAATTTCTTGACGAGTAATTTTTATTTGCATTCCATCAGGATGAGTCATTGCATCAGGTTGTTTTGTTAAACTCATTAATGTTTGAGCAATTCGTCCTGTTACATCTAAAAATGCAAGATTACTTGCTTGCATAGAAGTTTGACGTAAACGACGAGCCATTTGAGCAGAAAGATACATTAAAATATCTGGATTTAAATGAATAAGTTGTTTAAATTTTGCATAAGAAATTTCTGCTATTTCACAAGCACCTCTTGTTTTAACAGATGCTGTTCGTTTACATTTATCTTCTTCAAATAGACTGATTTCACCAACAAACTCGCCTTCACAAAGATTCGATAAAATCATCTCCTTACCTTCTTCATCTTTCACAAACACAGATACTGAACCGCTCACAATATAATACAATGTATCTGCCGCTTCACCTGCATGAATTAACGTTGTTTTTGAGGGATAGCGATGAATATGACAATAGGTTAAAAACCAATCTACAGTTGAAATATCTGAAGGTTTTACTGGTGCTGATTGTGGAACAACAAGTGAAATATCCTGCATAAATGATGCCTCTATTAATAATTAACTGTACGAAAGAAAAATAGGGAAATGTAGTCTAACACAAACTTTCCCTGTTATCCTAAAAAAGATTTTCGATCTTTAATATCAAAACTATTATGCAACTCAGACCAAACAATAACGGCTTGTTCTGATTGAAGTAAACAAAGTAACCGTGATTTTTTTTCTTCCATTGAAAGCTCAATTTCTCCATAATCCGTTCCCTCTCTCATAATAAAAGAGCTTAATAGGTTATCAAGAGTATCCTCTGAAAGACTTTGCCAAGGAATAATCATATTTACTCAAAAATTGGTTTTATTAATCGCCACTGTTTTTCAAAGTTTTGAAATTGATCGTAACGAAAATTCGATCGAACTAAACGTAGGAATTGCCCCTCACAAAAATTAATAAGAAATATAGAAAGTAATCTGATATCTGTATCAAAAGCACGCCCTTCCCGTAATTTTCTCATTTGTAAAATATTCGCAAATTGTAATTCTAAGCCATCAAAAAACTTAGCAACTCTCATTTTTAATATATCATCTTCAAACATTAACGCGTGACCAGTTAAAATACGAGTAACCCCTGGGTTTTTTCGTGCAAACTCTAAGATAGTATAAAGAATCGCCTTTATTCGAGAAAGAGTATTATCCTCTCTATGGCTAACCACTTTTATTTGACTAATTAATGCTGATTCAATGTTATCTAATAATGCTTCAAACATAGAAGTTTTACTCGGATAATAACGATATAGCGCCCCCTCAGAGACACCAACCGCTTCTGCAAGTCGTGCTGTTGTCACCCTTTGCATACCATCTTCTGAATTTAATAACGTGAGTAATACTTCTAATACCTGCTGTTGTCGCTCTTTAACTGACTTTTTAGGCATTTTAATTATTGGCTCTAACATTATATTTTCCTTATTGCTTTCCTGAATGTCCAAATCCACCCTCGCCACGCTCAGTTTGGTTAAACTCTTCTACAATATTAAAACTCGCTTGTACTACTGGTACAAAAACCAGTTGAGCAATACGATCACCAACCTCAATAGTAAATGGTTGCTTACTTCTATTCCACAGTGAAACCATCAAAGGCCCTTGATAATCAGAATCAACCAGTCCAACTAAATTACCTAATACAATTCCATTTTTATGTCCCAAGCCAGAACGAGGTAAAATCACTGCTGCTAAGTTAGGATCTTCTACATAAATAGAAATACCCGTTGGGATTAATACAGTTTGTCCAGCTTCGACAACCATTGATTCTTCAATTAAAGCTCTTAAATCTAGCCCTGCAGAACCTTCTGTTGCATAAGCTGGAAGTGGAAATTCTGTTCCAATGCGTTTATCTAAAATTTTCAAATCAATCTGTTTCATTATTTTTCCTTATATAAAGCCACTATTTCATCAACTAAATTTTCCGCTAATATTATTTTAGTTGCAAGCGGTAAGATTTTATCATTTTTTTGCGAAAATAAATGTAAACTATTTTTGTCACTGTTAAAAACTTGTCCATTTGACACATCATTAGCACAAATTAAATCTAAATTTTTAGTCACTAATTTATTTTTTGCATAGCTAGCAAGATCTTGTGTCTCTGCAGCAAAACCTACTACAAAAGGGCGATTTCGGCGAAGATGAGCCACATTCGCAACAATATCAGGATTTTTCACTAATTTTAGCGTAAGTTCATCTTGATTGTTAGTTTTCTTAATTTTTTGAGTAGCAACTTCGGCAACTCGATAATCAGCAACAGCCGCACAACCAATAAAAATATCACTCTGTGGTGCTAAATCAATGGCCACTTTCTCCATTTCAATAGCAGAAACCACATCTATTCGTTCGACCTGTGCAGGAGTATCCAAATTCACCACTCCAGTAATTAATTTAACTGTTGCACCTCGTTTGGCAAATGCCTCTGCAATCGCAAATCCCATTTTTCCTGAACTATGATTACTAATATAACGCACTGGATCGATAGCTTCTTGAGTTGGACCGGCTGTGATAGTAACTTTAAGATTCTGTAAATCTTGCTTACGAGTAAAATAATGATCAAGATATTGGTAGATTTCACTCGGTTCAGACATTCGCCCTTCACCCTCATCACCACAAGCTTGAACCCCTTTATTAGGGCCTATTGCATACACGCCTTGCTCTTTAACTAAATTTTGCAAATTTTGCTGTACAACTGACCGCTTATACATTTGTTGGTTCATTGCTGGAGCAATAAAAATAGGGGCTACTGTTGCTAAACATAATGTTGAGAGTAGATCATTTCCCATTCCAAGTCTCAAACGTGCAATAAAATCTGCTGTTGCAGGAGCAATCACCACAGCATCTGCCCATTTTGCTAACTCAATATGTCCCATTGCTAATTCTGCTTGAGGATCTAATAAAGACGTTGCTACTGCATTACCAGAAATAGCTTGTAACGTTAAAGGTGTAACAAACGCCTCTCCAGCCTTTGTTAATACCACTCTAACTTCTGCGCCTGATTTTTTGAGCAAGCGGATAAGCTCTATTGTTTTATAAGCTGCGATACCACCACTAATCCCTACTACAATCTTTTTTGATTTTAACATTATACCATTTCACTCGTTTAAAAAAGATGGCCTATTTTACGTAAATAAGTAATTACTCACAACTATATTTATCATTTTTTTATACTAAATATTTGTATATTGTAATATAGAATTTGTTATGTTACTTTGTCTCTTGACAAACTATAACTATTTGTCAAACAATTAATTTTTTAAAAATTTATATATTATGTACGCCATGATTTCATAAGGAGTTGTATCATGAATACTGATTTTTATATTAAGTGCCCTTTAGTTTTTCAAAATGGATTTAATTGGGAGGCTTGTAACGATAATGTATCTATACAAGACACTCTAATGATAAAAGAAATGCTAAAGCGAGATGGGTTATGTTTGTTCTCATTTGACTCTACTATAGAGCATATTCAAATTATCAATGGATTAGCAAATGATTTAGGTCTGAAAGAACCTTTCATTTCACCACAAAATAAAAAATTTCATCACTCTGCATTTAATCAAAATGTAAATTATATTGGATCATCATCTCATAGATCTAAACATTCTGTATTTGATAGAACAACAGGGCAAGGTCTTCACGTTGATGGTACTTTTGAACAAATTGGATCAGTAGGAACAACTATATTATGTTGTATCAATCCTGCAACTCAAGGAGGAGAATCCACTTTCTTTCACGCAACCAAAGCCTTTGAGCTTTTTTATAAAGAGAGCCCTAAATTAGCGACACTGTTTTTATTACCTGATGCCTTGCGACGTCATAATTATGGTGAAGAACAATCTCAAGGATCAATAGAAAATATTGGACCTGCATTTGCTTATATTAATGGAAAATTGGTGACTCGATTTACTGTTGATAGTAGTAGTGATTGGGAATACGGTTTTCAAAGAATTGAGGGTTTAAAAGAAGCTTTTTTGGCATTCCAACAATTTTATAGTATTGATAGTCCATATGTAAAAATGGTGAAACTCAAGCAACACCAAGGCGTTATTTTTTTAAATAACATAATATCACATGGTAGATTATCTTTTAAGAATGACCTCCACTCCCCTAGAGTCTATTGCAGAGGTTTATTCAAAGAGGCGGTTGTATGAATATCTTAACTAAAAGTTCACCTTTTATCTTATATTTACTTGTAACTCCTAGCCCATTAGGAATCGATCTACATTTACCTGCTTTAATCGATATTAAACAATACTTCAATATAGATAATAGCCTCGCACAATTGTCCATTCTTGTATTTGTATTTTCAATGGGTATTGGAGAACTGCTTTTTGGTTTTCTATCAGAATATTTTGGTAAACGAAAAATGGGATATTTAGGGTCGTGGTTGTTTATTTTAGGATCTATTGGAGTAATATTAATCAAAAATTACGATGTTGTATTACTCTGCCGAATTTTACAAGGTTTAGGTGCTTCTGCATTAAGTGTTATTGCCTACGCCACAGTAAATGAAAACTATCAAGAGGAGGAAGCAGCAATCATTTTTTCTACTCAAAGTGGCTTCCTAAATATTATCCCTGCAGTTGCTCCCGTAATAGGTGCAATGCTATTAACCATTTGGAGCTGGCAATTAATTTTTATCTTTTTTGTCATCTACGGAGTAATGATTCTATGGCAATTTCATACCCAATTTAATTACCAAGATAATCCTGTCAAAAGGAATTATATGGATATAATGAAAAAACTTATGTTTGATCGACAGTTTATTCTGTTTTCCTTAATTTGTGTTTATTGTCTAGGCTTTATTATGACCTATCTAAATATAGCTCCTATTTTAATGATGGATACATTTGGAACAACCATTTTTACCTTTTCAGTATGCTTTGGAGTAAATGCTGCCGTTATCTCCATTGTTTCTTTCTCATTGAAAAAAATCATTGATAAAGTTGGAGCAATGAAATGTGTATTAGCTGGTTTATTATTACTAAGCTTTGCCTCATTTGGATTATTTATAACTACGATAAATATTATTACATTTTGGGCTTTCATCATTTTAGGTAGTATTGGATTTGCTCTAGCACTAGGACCCTCTATTGCATTTGCATTAGCAAATCACCAAAATCATTCATCTATCGCATCAGGTGTTTTAGGTTTTTGTTATATGTCTTTTTCTCCTATTTTGGCTTTCTTTGTTTTAAGTCTTGGAGGAATAAACACCACAACCTTTGGCGGTTTTTTTACCCCTTTAGGTATAATATTGCTAGGTTTTGTTTTATATAAACAGCGAAAAACAGCACTTTAATACATAAAATAAGACAAAATCACCTTACAGTATTTTGTCTTATTCTTTATTTTGCGACAAAGATCGAAAAATAAAAAAACTACCTTTACACACCTTTCTAATCAACATTATGCTATTACTTCTTTAAATAAAAGGTAGCCATAATGACTGAATCTACAAAATTCCTAATGCCTCGAGAAAAATTACTTAAATTTGGAGTAGAATCCTTAACTGATATTGAATTAGTTGCTATTTTTTTACGTACTGGAATAAAAGGCTTACCTGTAACGCAATTATCTGAAGAGGTACTCAACACCTTTGGTTCATTACGAGCTTTATTAACTGCCAATGTAGATTCTTTTTGTGCAATTAAAGGACTCGGGAAAACTCAATTTATTCAGTTACAAGCAACAAAAGAAATGACAAAACGCTACCTTAATCAAAAAATTCAACTATCAGAAATTATCAATGAACCTCATCTAGCAGTAATGTATTTTCAATCAGAACTAGAAGATACAGAAAGAGAAATTTTTATGGTGATTTTTTTAGATAATCAACATCAACTCATTAAAACGCAAAAAATGTTTTATGGCACAATCAATCAAGCAACCGTACATCCAAGAGAAATCATCAAAGAAGCATTAAAGTGCAATGCGGCGGCTATTATTGTGGCACATAACCACCCATCAGGAAACTGTACTCCTAGTACATCCGATCACCATTTAACAAAACAAATTAAAATGGCGTGTAATTTAGTTGATATTCGCTTTGTTGACCATATTATTGTTGGAAAAGGGGATTATTTTTCCTTTGCAGAGGAAAAATCAATTTAAAATACTAACAACCCTTGAATGCAATAAATAAAAACAGTATAATCGCCAGTCTTTATAGTAACCCCGTGGATTGGGTTTATACCTGACGAGGTAGCTAAAAGCATTATTTACGCTTTTAATACCCGAACCACTTAACTTAAGCTTAAGTAAATTATTGGAGAATAACAATGTCTAGAGTCTGTCAAGTCACAGGCAAGCGTCCTGTAGTGGGGAATAACCGCTCACACGCAATGAATGCGACTCGCCGTCGTTTCTTACCTAATCTTCACTCTCACCGTTTTTGGGTTGAAAGTGAAAAACGTTTCGTAACTTTACGCTTAACAGCGAAAGGTATGCGTATTATTGATAAAAAAGGCATCGATGCAGTTTTAGCTGATATTCGTGCTCGTGGCGAAAAAATCTAAGGAGCTAAACAATGGCAGCTAAAGGTAATCGTGAAAAAATTAAATTAGTGTCTAGTGCTGAAACAGGTCACTTCTACACTACTGATAAAAACAAACGTAATATGCCGGGTAAAATGGAGATCAAAAAATATGATCCTGTTGTGCGTAAACACGTTATGTATAAAGAAGCAAAAATTAAATAATTTGTTTTATAGTTAAAATTTAGTTTCTTATAAAAGACCTAGTACAATGTATTAGGTCTTTTTTTATTTGCAGAATTCTTAATCAATCTAACCGCTTATAAATTTATACTAAATTAAAAATCAATTACACTATCTTATTTTTTAATTTAATTAACTATAATAAGCGGTTATTTTTTATCTTAAATTTACATCATTTTTCTTAAATCTTAAAAACTCCATCCAAGAACTAATAGTATTGTTACTTAGTATTGACATACTAAGTAACAATACTATTAGTTTAATAAATTTATAGGAGAAAGAAATGGGATTTTTTGATAGTGCTAGTTCTGTTCTTAAATCGGTTGCAAATTCAGCAGCAGAATATAATGCTGAAATGCAAGTGTTAAAAGAAAAAATGCAAAGTAAATCAAGTTCTGAGTTACGAGAAATTATTAAGGATGAAGGTTTTTTTGGTTCAACTAGAAAAGAAAAAACTATGGCATATTCTGTTTTAAAAGAGCGTGGCGAAATTTAATATTATTTGTGTAATGGAGATTAGCAATGTCTGGAATAATTAAGCTTCCACATAATGTGGTAAGCAAGTAAAAACAGCACAAGAATTAGAAAATAAATTTGGTTATAGAATGACAAGCACTAAGACGGTGACTAATCAGAGCGGGTGTAGAGCGTGCCGTTAAATTGTTTACATAATAAAAAATAAGGCAAATTTCTTTGCCTTATTGATTGGTTTAGATTACAAATTTAAAACGAAACCACCTGTTTCACAATATTCTCAGCAGTTAGCTCATATTCTTTTATTAAGAAATCAAGTGTGCCAACTTGTCCGTAGCAGTTTTTAATGCTGATACGACGCAGAGGGGTTGGGCAATGTTCTGATAGCTCTTCTGCGAAAGCACTGCCAAGTCCATTTTCAATACTGTGATTTTCGCAGGTTACGACTTTAACAGTTAATTGAGCGTATTTAATAATACATTCTTTATCAATCGGTTTGAGAGTGAACATATCAATAACGCTTACTTGAATACCTTGCTGTGTTAGTATTTCAGCCACTTTAAATGCTTCGGCAACCATAATACTGTTTGCATCTTTACTTTCTCGTAGCACTTTTGCTTTACCAATAGTAAAAGTTTCATCATCTTGGTAAATTTTAACTGCATTTTTACGAATGGTGCGAACCCAATAAAAACCACCTAAATCAACTAATTGATTGATAATGTTTTTCATCATTGTACCATCGGTAATTTCAAGAACATTTGCACTAGCAAGCCACGAATAGTCCCTATATCTTCAAAAGACATATGCGTTCCTCCATTACTTTACGCTTAACAGCGAAAGGAATGCGTATTATTGATAAAAAAGGCATCGATGTAGTTTTAGCTGATATTCGTGCTCGTGGCGAAAAAATCTAAGGAGCTAAACAATGGCAGCTAAAGGTAATCGTGAAAAAATTAAATTAGTGTCTAGTGCTGAAACAGGTCACTTCTACACTACAGATAAAAACAAACGTAATATGCCAGGTAAAATGGAGATCAAAAAATATGATCCTGTTGTGTGTAAACACGTTATGTATAAAGAAGCAAAAATTAAATAATTTGCTTTATATATCAAAATTTAAAACCCAGCCTCTGCTGGTTTTTTTGTAAATAATTCATAACATCTCACCGCTTATTTTGTTTGTTAATACCTGATTATACCTAAAAGAGTGTTATCTTAAACATAAAAAAATAAAGCCGCCTTTTTTAATAATAAAAAGGCGACTTATTATATAGACATCAAATAATGATTTAAGCCCAGTATTTATCGATCTCTGCACGGATAGCCAGTGCAGTTTCCTCACCTTTTTCACCTACTAATGCACGTCCTGCAATAAAGACTTTCGCATTAGTAATTTCTTTAAATAAGTGAATCTCTTGTGGCACGATACCGCCTGTAATTGACAGCTCTAAGCCAAGATCAGCAAGTTTTTGCATTTTTTCAATATCTTCTGCTGTCCAACCTTTTCCAGCTAGTTCAGCATCACGAGAGCGGTGATAAATTGCTTGTTTTACGCCTAAATCAACCCATTCTTGTGCATCTTCAAATGTCCAGTTGCCGTAGATTTCAATTTGAATTTCTTTTTTCACTTTTAAATCTGGATTTGCTGCGTTGAAATCATCAGCCACTTTTTTACACGCTGCTTTTGTTGCAGGGTGGGCTGCTGCTGATACGGTTAACCAGTCTGCACCTGATTCAAATGCCATTTTCGCTAATATTGCTCCACCATCGGTAGTTTTTAAGTCGCACACCAAAATGTGATCTGGGTGTAATGCACGTAAGGTTTTTACCGCTTTCATTCCTTCGGCACAAGCTAAAATTGTTCCGACTTCAATAATATCTACGGTTTTTTCCGCCACTTTTGCATCTGCTACTGCTTTTTCAAGACTTAATGAATCTAATGCAATTTGTAATAATGGTTTTGACATTTTATATTCCTTTTATTATTTGTTTAATGCTGCATCTATAACAGCGTAAATTTCTTCATTTGTTTGACACGCCAAGATTTTTGCTAAATCAACCCCTGTTTCACTTTCAGGATCCTCATCTTCTAGCACTTGGGTAATTTCCATAATGCCTTGCATATGTTCGTCAGATGAGCTACCTGACAAAGTAATCAGTACTTTTACACCTTCATCTTCACCATCAAAGAAAACGGGGTCAGTCAATGTGACTAATGCAAAAGCGGTTTTAATTACGCCTTCTTCTGGGCGAGCGTGAGGCATTGCTAGTCCCGGTGCTAAGATGATGTAAGGCCCCATTTCTTTTACTTTATTGATAATGTTGTCATAGTAACGAGGTTCAATCGCACCAGAATCAACTAACATATCGGTACCAATTTTAATTGCCTCTTCCCAGCTAGTGGCGGTTTGGTTTAATTTAATTGAGTTATTCTCAATCAGAGATTGTTTTAAATTCATTTTAAATACCTTTTTAATATTTTTTCAATTTTAAGAACAGAGCCCCTAGAAATTATTCTCTAGGGGCTGTTTTAACTATTTTAGATTCTCTCTAAAATTAATCGCAGTTGATGATTAACTTGCGTTGTGTTTATTGATTAATTCAACCAATTCATCACCAAATGAGTTCGGGTTAAGCATATTTTTAACACCTAATACAGATACTTTGTCGCCACCATCAATTTCATTCGCAAGATGCTGTGAAGAAACGACGATATCTACGTTTGCTAGTTTACCTTTATAATCGGTAACCGCACAAGAATCCATTTCATTTGGAATACCACGTTTATCAAGGTAGTTTTTGATTTTCATTTTCATCATCATTGATGAACCTTGACCAGAACCACATACTGCTAAGATACGAACAGCTTTTGCACTACTTTGAGAATTTGTAAAAACTTCCTCAGAAGTGACCGCTTCATCTTCTTCAATACCAAATCCATAATATTGATCTAATGTTTTACCTTGAGCTTGTGCTGCTGCTTCATCTGTACGTAATTGTTTTGATGCAAAGAACATATAAACTAATGCTGCGGCAACAATAACAAAGAAGAAGAATGGGATAGAGATGATACCTTGTAAGATTGGTGGCCAGAATAATGCCCAGTCAGCCATTCCCATCCAACCATTAAAGATTGTACCTTGATCAGCAAGCATTTGGATTACCCAAGCAGAACCTAAGATTTCGATCATACCCATTACAAAACAAACTTTCATAACAGCTTTCCAACCACCAAAGCGGTTTGCAAATACCCCGATTGTTGCGTTAGAGAAGAACATTGGGATAAAGCCTGGAATGATAAGAACACTTGCATCCATACCAAGAAGAATGCCAACAGCAACAAACTGACCGATAGCACCCCACATAAAGCCGAATACCATTGCATTTGGAGAGAATGCGTAAATTGCCGCACAGTCAATCGCTAATACTGCATTTGGAATTAAACGCTCAGAAATACCTTTGAAAGCTTCTGAAAGTTCTGCGACGAACATACGTACACCTGTTACGATAATTTGAATAGCGACCGCAAATTTAAGCCCTGTTTCAAGAATATAGATTGTCCAGTGTGTTTTACCCGCCATTACTTGTAAGTTATCTAAACCAAATGACAGTAAAATAATACCGAAGAATACGGTCATTACAATCGCTGTTGCTGATACGCTATCGTGGAAAATATGCAACCAGTTTGGTAATTTCATATGTTCAACACTGTCATCTTTATCACCTAATTTAGGTGCAACTTTAACCGCGATCCAAGATGCAATTTGTTGTTGGTGACCAATTGAGAACCCTGCTCCACCTGTAACAGCCTGTGTTGGTTGATACATAATATTAGAAGAGATACCCCAATAAAGTGCCATTAATACACTAGTATAAATGATGGTTTCCCACATTGTTGCACCAATAATCATATAAAATACCGCCACTAAACCTGCTTGCTGGAACATAATGTGTCCAGTAAGCATAATAGTACGAATACCAGTGAAACGTCTAAATGCAACTAAAAGAATATTTAATGCTAATGCTCCAAGTACTGCATAACCTACCCAAGCATAATTATCTGCCATTGTGGTAATGGTCGCTTGCATAGCAGTGTATGGGTCAACAATTGCCCCTGTTAAACCATGTACTTCATTAAGTTTTAAAATAATTGGTTTAAAGCCTTTAACAAGTGTGCCAGCACCTACTTGTACAAGCATAAAACCAGCTATAGTTTTAATAGTTCCTTTAAGAATTGTAGTGGTATCTTTTTTCAATAAAATATAACCAATACAAGCAACGATACCTAATAAGAGCGGTGCTTTAGATAGCACTTGATCTTTTAGGAAAATCAGGATTTCTGTAATAAACTCCATAAGTCATTTCCTTTTTGTGAGTAAAAAATAGTAGTTGAAACGATTAGCGATTTTCAACAATCACTATTATGATATAGAAAATCAAAATTTGCGTAATCATCACTATAATACGCCTTAATAGACGATTAAAAAAGATTAAATTTGATTATTTGTGAACAAGATCACATTTTATATTTAAATATTTTTGATAAAAAAAGATGGTTATTCAGAGAAAATCATAAATAAATCGCTTTTATTCCTTTGAAAAATGAAAAAAATATAAAATTTGACCTAAATCACAGTTTAGGAAAAAAAGATTGAATAAATCAAAATGATTATGTATGATTATTTTTGATTTCTTATTATCGTTTTTTATCAGGAGTAAATTAAAATGTCAAAAGTACAAGAAATAACAAGAGAAAGCTGGATTCTTTCAACTTTTCCAGAGTGGGGAACGTGGTTAAATGAAGAAATTGCCGCAGAGGTAGTGCCAGAAAAAAGTTTTGCGATGTGGTGGTTAGGTAACTGCTCAATTTGGATCAAAACACCCGCTGGGGCAAACGTATGTATGGATCTATGGTGTTTCCGTGGAAAAAATACTAAAAAAGTAAAAGATATGGTACGTGGACACCAAATGGCGAATATGTCAGGTGTGCGTAAATTACAACCAAACTTACGTACAAGTCCTGTTGTTATTGACCCATTTGCAATTGAAGAATTAGATTTCTTATTAGCCTCACACTACCATAGTGATCATATTGATATCAATGTTGCCGCAGCAGTTATCAATAACCCAAAATTAGATCACGTTAAATTTATTGGTCCAGAATACTGTACTGATATTTGGCAAAAATGGGGTGTACCAGCAGATCGTTGTATTACGGTTAAACCGGGCGATACAGTGAAAATCAAAGATATGGAAATTCTTGCATTAGACGGTTTTGATAGAACGTGTTTAGTCACACTTCCAGTTCAAGGTGCAGAGGAAAATGGTGGCGAATTACACGGTCTTTGCCCAAGTGATGAAGAAATGGGTAAAAAATGTGTAAACTACATTTTCAAAACACCGGGTGGTAACATTTATCACGGTGCAGATTCACACTACTCTGTTCAATTTGCTAAACACGGTAAAGAACACGATATTGATGTAGTATTAAATAACTATGGTGATAATCCAGTTGGAATTATGGATAAAATGACTTCTATTGACCTACTTCGTATGGCGGAAGCATTAAGAGCAAAAGTTATTATTCCAGTACACCACGATGTATGGTCAAACTTCCAAGCAAGTACAGATGAAATCTTAGCATTATATAGAATGCGTAAGGATCGTTTACAATATAAGTTCCATCCATTTATTTGGGAAGTAGGTGGTAAATATGTGTATCCTCGTGATAAAGATTTAATTGAGTACCACCACCCTCGTGGATTTGATGATTGTTTTGAACAAGAACCAAATGTACCATTTAAAAGCATTCTTTAATATACTTTACCACCCCTTAATTGGGGTGGTTTCTCCTTTTATTGTTCATTATAATTAGCATCATTTTTTCATCAGAGATATAAATATGAACGAAAATTATAGACAACAGCAGCTACTTAAATTAGTTAATGAACGAAAATATTTAGCCACGTCTGAAATCATTGATCTGCTTGATATTTCTCCTGCTACTGCTCGTCGAGATATTACAAAGTTAGATCAACAAGGCAAATTGAAAAAAGTGCGTAATGGCGCAGAATCTCTAAATACAACTTATTATTCAACTGGTTCACTGACTATCAAACAAAACATCAATAACCTTGCAGAAAAAAAACGTATTGCCATTGCCGCAAATAAATTATGCAAAGAAGATACGAGCGTGATTCTTACTTGCGGTTCAACAATGTTGATGTTAGGGGAAAGTTTATGTGGTAAAAATTTGCAAATTATTACTAATTACTTACCGCTAGCAAATACACTTATTAATAATGAGCACAATAATGTGGTTATTATGGGTGGGCAATATACAAAAAGTCAGGCAATTACACTGTCTTTAAACACAAGTTCAGATGATTATGCTGCAGATATTCTTTTTACCAGTGGTAAAGGGCTTTCACAAGAAGGCTTATATAAAAATGATATGTTGATTGCTAATTCTGAACAAAAAATGCTGGATAAAGTAGAAAAATTAGTTGTCCTACTAGATAGTACCAAACTGGGAAAACGTGTGGGAATGCTTTTTGCTGAATTAAAAAATATTGATATTTTAATTACAGGGAAAGAAGCCGATCCAACTATTATTAAAGAGTTAACAGCGCAAGGGTTACAAATTATTCTTGCTTAACCATAAAGATTTGACAGGATAAAAGAATGAGAAAACATAAATTAGGAATTTATGAGAAAGCCCTACCTAAAGATATTAGTTGGCAAGATAGATTGTCCATTGCTAAAACTTGTGGCTTTGATTTTGTAGAAATTTCTATTGATGAAACTGATGAGCGTTTAGCTCGTTTAGATTGGACAAAAGAGCAACGCTTAGAGCTTGTAAAAGCGATTATAACTACAGGTGTAACTATTCCATCAATGTGTTTATCTGGACATCGCCGCTTCCCATTTGGTAGCCGAGATGAAGCCACTCGCAAAGAAGCCTACACAATGATGGAAAAAGCGATTCAATTAGCCGTTGATTTAGGTATTCGTACTATTCAATTAGCAGGTTATGATGTCTATTACGAAGAGCAAGATGAAGGCACAATCCAGCGTTTCCAAGAAGGACTTGAATGGGCTGTTGAATTAGCAGCAAGTAATCAAGTCACTATTGCTGTTGAAATTATGGATACTAAATTTATGAGTTCAATTTCTCGTTGGAAAAAATGGGATGACATCATAAACTCTCCTTGGTTTACCGTTTATCCTGACATCGGCAACCTTTCAGCGTGGAATGATAATATAGAAGAAGAGTTAACTTTAGGTATCAATAAAATTTCAGCATTACATTTAAAAGATACTTACAAAGTAACAGAAACTTGCAAGGGACAGTTTAGAGATGTACCATTTGGTGACGGCTGTGTTGATTTTGCAAAATTCTTTAATATTCTCAATAAATTAAATTATCGTGGTGCTTTTTTAATTGAAATGTGGACAGAAAAGGCCGAAGAGCCAATCGCAGAGATTATCAAAGCTCGCCGTTGGATAGAACAAAAAATGAAAGAAGGGGGCTTCCAATGTTAGAAGCATTAAAAGAAAAAGTATTAAAAGCAAACCTTGAATTACCAAAACATAAATTAGTCACCTTCACGTGGGGAAATGTGAGCGAAATTGATCGTGAAAAAAATTTAGTGGTTATCAAACCGTCAGGTGTAGAATATGATGAAATGACCGCTGATGATATGGTCGTCGTCGATCTTTTCACAGGAGAAGTTGTAGAAGGAAAATTAAAACCTTCTTCAGATACACCAACCCACTTAGAACTTTACCGCCAATTCCCTAATATCGGTGGAATTGTACATACTCATTCTCGCCACGCGACTGCGTGGGCACAAGCAGGTGAGGATTTACTTGCATTAGGTACAACACACGGTGATTATTTTTACGGTACAATCCCTTGTACTCGTAAAATGACTCCTGCTGAAATTGCGGGGGAATATGAGTTAGAAACAGGAAAAGTGATCGTTGAAACTTTTGAAAAACGTAACATTCAAGCCGATCAAGTTCCTGCGGTAATCGTGCATTCACACGGACCATTTGTATGGGGTAAAGATGCTAATGATGCAGTGCATAATTCAGTGGTGCTAGAAGAATTAGCCTATATGAATTTCGTAACAAGCCAAATTCGTCCAAATATACAATCAATGCAACAAGAATTACTCGATAAACATTATCTACGTAAACACGGTGCAAATGCGTATTACGGGCAATAACTCTTCTTCCCAATAAAGAGTTAAGTAAAATTATTTATTGCAAATCTTATCATAAAAAAACACCTCAATACTAAATTTAGTGTTGAGGTGTTTTTATAACATTTTAAATTATAACAGTTTTTTCAACCCTTCAATGGTTGCTGTTACACTGCGAACTTCCACTGTTTTTGCATCTTCTTCGTTTGGAATTTCTTTTTGTGTACGGTTCACAATTACACCTGAAACCATTGCCGCTTTTAATCCCATTGCACTACACATTGTATAAAGCGTCGCTGATTCCATTTCAAAGTTCATTACATTCAGATCTTGCCATTGTTCAAGACGACCTTGATAATCTTTCCACACTTTACCTGTGTAAGTATCGTAACGCTCTTGACCTGGATAGAACGTATCTGATGATGCGGTAATACCAATATGAGTTGGATATTCACACTCTTTCGCAGCGTCATACATCACTTGAGTTAATCCAAAATCAGCTACAGCTGGGTAACACATTGGAGCAAAATGTAAACTTGCACCATCAAGACGAACTGCGCCTGTTGTCACTAATACGTCACCAATATTGATATGTGGCTGAATTGCGCCAGTTGTACCAATTCGGATAAAGTTGCGAATACCAAGCTGTGCCAATTCTTCAACACAAATTGAAACAGATGGACCACCAATCCCTGTTGAACAAACCACAACAGGCTTGCCATTTATATAACCAAGCCAAGAAGTGTATTCACGTGTTGACTGTAAAAATTTTGGGTTATCCATATGTTTTGCAATACGTTCGCTTCGTGCAGGATCTCCTGGAACAATAGCGTACTCCGCACCTTCTAACATTGCTCTAGTTAAGCCTAAATGGAAAACTTCAGACATTTTATTTCTCCTTATTTTTTGTATAATTATAAATTGGTTTTAAGATGGATTAATATTTCTTTTGATCGGATTTTGTAGTGACACAATCGTCTCTGTTGACTGAATTTCATCAAGAGACTGTATCTTAGTTGAAAGTAATGAATGAAGCTCTTCGATAGTATGGGTCATCACTTTCAAGAAAATGGAATAGTTCCCCGTTGTATAATAAGCTTCAATTACTTCATCAAACTGATGGAGTTTTTGAATAACCGTATTGCAATCTTTAGCACTTTTTAAAATAACACCTACAAAACAACAAACATCATAACCCAGTTTTTGTTCATCAATACGAATTTGAGTGCCTTTAATGACACCAGATTGACGCATTTTTTCAACTCGAACATGAATTGTTCCAGCACTCACATCAAACTTTTTAGCCATTTCTGCATAAGGCGTACGAGCATCTAAAGTGAGAGTACGTAAAATTTGTCGATCAAGTTTATCTATGGAAATAGGGTTGTGACTATTTTTCATTATTTAATCCTACGCTTATTATTTTATGAAAATATATTTATATATCTAATTTTTTTAAATATACTTCAATTATATCGCTAATATACTAATAATGAGAAGTGTTTACTTTAAATAATGTGAAGAAAATCACAAATTTTAATCAAGCAGCCAAAATATCTAAAAAAATGATACTACTTTCATAAAATTATTGCCTTAAAAGCAAAATATACTGATAATATTTTTACAAGCGGTACGATCTTCTTCAAAATTTGCAAATTTTAATGAAGATCGTACCGCTAGTTAAGAGCAATATATTACCGCAATAACAACATTGGCTTATCACTATGACGCGCCACTTTCACTGTACTAGAGTCTAGCCCCAATGAGGTTTTCTTCGTCTTTGCCAACATTATAATTAAATCGATGCTTTTATCGTGAGCAATTCGAGTAATTTCCTCATGAACAGTGCCGTGTGCCACAATATGTTGTACTTTTGATCCTTTAGGAAAATGTTCTTTTGTAAATTCGTGTAGCATTTTGTTTGCTTCCGAAATCACAGATTTATCAAACCCTTGTGGTAAAAAAGAAGCAACAAAGCTACCATCAAATGGCTCGATCACCATCGCAACTCGATAAACTGCATTAGGATTATGCCCTGTCAGCTCCTGTGCAACTTTTACCATTTCAGCTGCTTTTTGCTCATTATTTAAATCGATCACAATTAAGATTTTTTTATACATATTTAATCCTTTATAGTTGCTCTACTTATTCTAGGCTTCGCTCTACGTCGTTGATTCCAACCTACAAAAAATGCTATTAACAATGCAGGAATAAACATTAGCTCTTTTGACAGTGAAGCTTGTGGTAATTTTACATTTAAAATAACCTGATCCCAACTTAGCCCTGCTTTTTCCGCAGGTGAACCAACGTCCACTAAATCCACTATGGTTTTATCATCTTGTTGCAATAATTCTAAACCAAGTGCTTTTAAACGCTTCTGTCCCGCTACATTTGGCACTTCAAGTTCTGAGAAAAACTTAATTTTACTACCATAAGGATTCACCCCTTCAATATACAAAGTTATTTTATCCCCTACAGGTGCATTTTCTAAATGTTGCACAAACTCTGTTGCTGGCACTTCATAGGAACTTGGCGAAATTCTCTCCATAAAGAATGCTGGACGGAATAATATAAAAGCGGAAAGTATTAATAATAAAGTTTCCCATTTTTTATTTTTTGCTAAGAAAAAGCCCATTGATGCAGCGGTAAAGAGTAAAATTGCGGTTGTGGATATAATAAAGACCAATATACCTTTCGCCCAACCCACATCGATTAAAAGTAAATCCGTATTAAAGATAAACAAGAAAGGTAAAATCGCTGTTCTTAAACTATAGAAGAACGCCACTAGCCCCGTTTTGATTGGATCGCCCCCTGAAACAGCGGCGGCGGCGAAAGAAGCCAGCCCAACAGGAGGTGTAACATCTGCCATAATACCAAAATAGAACACAAATAAATGCACCGCAATTAAAGGTACAATTAAACCATTTTGTCGACCAACTTCCACGATAACTGTTGCCATTAATGATGAAACCACCACATAATTTGCCGTTGTTGGTAATCCCATTCCTAAAATTAAGCTAAATACAGAAACAAGGATAAGCATTATTAATACATTACCCATTGAAAGTGCTTCAATTATGCCTGAAAGCTGTACACCAAAACCTGTTAATGACACTACACCAACAATGATACCCGCAGTTGCCGTTGCAATACCGATACCAATCATATTTCTAGCACCAGTCTCTAATCCATCAATGAGATCTTTAATCCCTAACTTGAACAGTGCAATACTATTGGTCGATGAATCTTTTCTGAAAAAATTAAGTAAAGGGCGTTGTGTGACCAAAATACAACTTAGTACAACGGTTCCCCAAAATGCAGATAATCCAGGGGATAAACGCTCGATCATTAAACACCAAATTAATACCACAACAGGTAATAGAAAATGTAACCCTGAATTTATTGTTGGCTTGACCGATGGGAGTTTCACAATAGGTGCATTAGGATCATCAATTTCTAATTCTGGGAACTGCGCAACTCGATAAATTAAGCCTAGATAAACCATTGCAAGCAGAACCATAATTATCATAAAGGCAGAGTCTGGTGCAATATTTTTTATCCAACCTAACCCAAACTTAACCATAAAATAAAGGAGGCAAATCGTTAAGAAAGTCGCTAAAATTCGCAAAATAAACACTAAGGCAGGTCTTGCAGGATCAGTTCTACGAAGCCCTGCTAAACCAAGTTTACAAGCTTCTAAATGTACAATATACACCAAAGCAATATACGAAATTAATGCAGGTAAAAAAGCGTGAGTAATCAATTGGCTATAAGGCATATTGACATATTCAATCATTAAAAATGCCGCCGCACCCATTACTGGGGGCATAATTTGACCATTAACGGAAGAAGCAACTTCCACCGCTCCCGCTTTTTCTGATGAAAAACCAACACGTTTCATCATTGGAATAGTAAAAGTACCTGTTGTTACTACATTAGCGATAGAAGAGCCTGATATTAATCCTGTTAAACCAGAAGAAACGACAGCCGCCTTCGCAGGGCCTCCTCTTAAATGCCCTAAATAAGCAAAAGCCGTTTTAATAAAATAGTTTCCTGCACCTGCTTTATCTAGTAGCGCTCCAAATAATACAAATAAGAAAACATATTTTGTTGAAACCCCTAAAGCAACACCAAATACGCCCTCAGGAGTTACCCATTGTTGATTGATAATATGAGACAATGTACCTGTTCGATGGCTAACAATCCAGCTTGTTGGAAAAAATTGTCCAAAATAGTTATACAACAAAAATGCGCTCGCAATAATCACTAAGGGTAAACCCAGCGTTCGGCGAGTTGCTTCTAAAAGCAGAACAATACCAATACAACCTGCAATAATATCTTGTAAATTAGGCGCACCAAAGCGTGTCACTAACTCCTCATAAAAGAAAAGATAATAAGACGCCAAAAAAGCACCTACTATTGCAAAACACCAATCTATTATAGGTATTTTATGCTTAGGTGATATTGAAAAAGCAGGAAAGGTAAGAAAAGCAAGAAACAAAGCAAAAGAAAGATGAATCGAACGTGCTTTCGTATCATCAATTACAACATTTATATCAAGTCCAACACTTCTTACAATACCTTGCAACCAAAAAGCAAGAGGAGAACTATAATAGAGTTGGAAAATAGACCATAAAATTGCAGTAACAACAATAAGTTTTTTAGTGAGTCCATAAGGATTACGACCGCCCGAGTCGTTTGATGCAACCATATCTTGGAGATCATCATAATCCACACTGTTTTTTTCAGACATAATATGCTTTCTCGTAAAAAAATTAAGTTATAAGGAAAATGAACTACCCTCAATCCAGATACAGATTGAGGGCAAAAGAAAATTTGTGAAATTTTCAGATAATGAGAATTTTATCTCTCAATTATTATTTAATAAAGTAAATAATTAAATTATTTTAACCAGCCACGCTCTTTGTAGTAACGTACTGCCCCTTCGTGAAGAGGTGCTGAAAGTGCATTTTTAATCATATCCTGTTCTTTTAAGTTTGCAAACGCAGGATGTAAACGTTTAAAGCGATCAAAGTTATCAAACACCGCTTTAACTACAGCATAAACACTGTCTGCATCAACATCTGTTGAAGTCACTAAAGTTGCATATACACCAAAGGTATTTACTGGTTTGTCAGACCCTTTATATAACCCGCCTGGAATCGTTGCTTTTGCATAAAATGCATTATCTGCAATTAATTTATCAATAGCTTCACCCGTTACAGGTACTAAATGTGCATCACAAGATGCTGCGGCTTCTTTTAACGCACCATTTGGATGTCCTACATTATAAGAAATTGCATCTAAATTATTATCACACATTGCAGAAGCCATTTCTGCTGCTTTAAGCTCAGATGCCACTTTAAATGCTTTTTCAGTCCAACCTTTCGCATCCAAAACAACTTTCATTGTTGCACGAGTACCACTACCTGGGTCACCCACATTAACACGTTTGCCTTTTAAATCATCAAAAGATTTAACACCAGAATCATCACGAGCCATTACCGTAAATGGTTCTGGGTGGATAGAAAATACAGCACGTAACTTATCGTTCTTTTTACCTTTGAAAGAACTTGTACCATTATAAGCATGGAATTGCCAATCTGATTGAGCAATACCCATTTGCATCTGTTTTCCTGCAATAGAATTTAAGTTAGCAACAGAACCACCTGTTGATGGAGCATTACATTTAATATGTGTTTTAGCAGTAGTGCGATTAACTAATTTACACACTGACTGACCAACAACATAGTAAACACCTGTTTGACCGCCAGTTCCAATAGTCACAAATTTTTCATCTGCTTGAGCAGACATCGCTCCCATTGCAAGCCCTGTAATCAAAGAAATTTTAAGAAATTTTTTCATCAAATTTACCCTCTGTAAACGTTGTTTTAAAATAATGTTGTGTCATGTCACAAAAAAATAACATTTATTAATATATACTAAAAATATATTTCTTTTGCAAGTAATATCATTAAAATAGGGGGAAAACGCCCTACTAATTTGAAGAAATTAGATACTAGTCACAAAAAATGAGTAGATTAAAGATGGTAGAATTCTATATTCCTAAAGCTGATGTTATTTTTGAAGAAGAAATTAAAAAAAGTCGTTTTATTACCTATATTCGTCATACAGAAGGTATTGAAGAAGCTAAAGCTTTTTTAGCTGAATTACGAAAAAAATACCCTGATGCACGCCACCACTGTTGGGCGGCGGTGGCTGGTTCACCTAATGATAGCCAACAATATGGTTTTACTGATGATGGAGAGCCTCAAGGCACAGCTGGAAAACCAATGCTAAATCACCTGTTAGGCAGTGGAATGGGTGAAATTAGTGTTGTGGTAGTACGTTATTTTGGGGGCATTAAATTAGGCACAGGTGGATTAGTTCGAGCCTATGGAAACGGGGTGCAACAAGCCTTAAAGCAAGTAGAAAAAATTCGCAAAGTTTTAAGAAAATCATACCGCTTATACTGCGAATACGATCAATTTAACTCACTACAAAACCTGCTTAGCACCATAGATATTGAAATTTATGACCAACAGTTCAGTGACAAAGTTATGATTGAATTAGGCATTAATCCTACTGAATTTGATGATATTCAACAAGCCATTACCGAACGATTTTCAGGTCAATTAAACTTAATTGAGATAGAATAGCGGTCACTTTCTCATTAAAATTTACAAAATTGATTCTTACCCTTGAAATCTTCAATTTAATCACAATCTAATAAACAGTTTTTTGAAAAATAAGGAATAACAATGACAACTATTGTATGTGTACGTCGTGATGGCAAAGTAGCAATGGGGGGCGATGGTCAAGCCACGCTCGGTAACTGTGTGGAAAAAGGCACAGTAAGAAAAGTGCGTAAAATGTATCAAGATAAAGTAATCACAGGTTTTGCAGGTTCAACAGCTGACGCATTTATTTTACGTGAATTGTTTGAACGAAAATTAGAACTTCATCAAGGGCATTTAGTGAAATCCGCCGTTGAATTAGCCAAAGAGTGGCGTTCCGATCGTGCATTACGCCGTTTAGAAGCGATGATGATCGTTGCCAATGAAAGCGAATTTTTATTAGTTTCAGGTAGTGGTGATGTGATTGAGCCAGAAAGTGATGTTTTAGCGATTGGATCAGGCGGTAATTTTGCAAAATCCGCCGCATTAGCCTTATTACGAAACAGCAAATTGAGTGCCAAAGAGATTGTTGCAGAGTCATTAAAAGTGGCAGGTGAAATAGATATTTACAGCAACAGTAACCATATTATTGAAGAAATTGAAAAATAGGAACAAATTATGTCAATGACACCTCGTGAGATTGTATCAGAATTAGATGCCCATATTATCGGGCAAAAAGAAGCTAAACGTGCCGTAGCGATTGCACTACGTAACCGCTGGCGTCGTATGCAATTACCAGAAGAGCTACGCCAAGAAGTAACCCCAAAAAATATATTAATGATAGGTCCTACTGGTGTGGGTAAAACGGAAATTGCACGTCGTTTAGCAAAATTAGCCAATGCCCCGTTTGTAAAAGTGGAAGCAACAAAATTTACCGAAGTGGGGTATGTGGGTAAGGAAGTTGACGCAATTATTCGTGATTTAGCCGATGTTTCAATGAAATTAGTGCGTGAACAAGCGATCGAAAAAAATCGTTTCCGTGCCGAAGAAGCAGCGGAAGAGCGTATTTTAGATGTATTACTGCCACCAGCCAAAGATCAATGGGGCAACAGCGAAGAAAGTAATAGCAGTAATTCTACTCGTCAAATCTTCCGTAAAAAATTACGTGAAGGTCAATTAGATGATAAAGAGATTGAAATTGATATCGCCGCCCAAGTGAGTGTAGAAATTATGACACCACCAGGAATGGAAGAGATGACCTCACAATTACAATCCCTTTTTGAAGGTGTATCCCCAAACAAAAAGAAAAAACGCAAAATGAAAATCAAAGATGCGTTTAAGGTGTTAATTGATGAAGAAGCCGCAAAATTAGTGAATCCAGAAGAGTTAAAACAGCAAGCGATTGAAGCGGTGGAACAACACGGTATCGTGTTTATCGACGAGATCGATAAGATTTGTAAAAAATCAGAGCATAGCGGTGGCGATGTATCTCGTGAAGGGGTACAACGTGATTTACTGCCAATCATTGAAGGTAGTTCAGTAAACACCAAACACGGCATTGTAAAAACGGATCACATTTTATTTATCTGTTCAGGTGCATTCCAAGTGGCTCGCCCATCGGATTTATTACCTGAATTACAAGGACGTTTACCAATTCGTGTTGAATTAAAATCCCTAACAGAACACGATTTTGAACGTATTTTAACCGAACCAAATGCCTCATTAACCTTACAATACAGAGAGTTAATGAAAACAGAAGGCGTTGAAATTGAGTTTACAGAAGATGGAATTAGTAGAATTGCAAAATCTGCATTCCACGTAAATGAAAAAACTGAAAACATCGGTGCAAGACGTTTACATACTGTACTAGAACGCTTAATGGATAACATTTCTTTCAATGCAAGCGAACGCTCAGGCGAAAAAATTGTAATCGACCAAGATTTCGTTGCCAAAGAGTTAGATGATGTGGTTGAGAACGAAGATTTAAGTCGTTATATTTTATAATTTTTTATAAGAAACAAGCGGTATGATTTGATCAGAGTTTTGTAAATTTTGGTTGAAGTTTTACTACTTTTAATCACTTAAGGAGTGAAAGTTTTCACACTGACTGTAAGTTTTTAAAGTAATATATTTAGCTTATATTGTATTTAACTGTTAGAAAAATTAGGATTTTATGATGGAATTTTTAGAAGTAATTAAGTTAAAACAAGTTGATATATACATTGCATTATTTACAATGTTTTTGGGGCTTATTTTAGGGCTAATTGTTGACTTCGTTAAGGATAAAACACAAGAAAAAACAAGGCAGAGTATTCACAGTCATATAACATCAGTAACAGTGACTAACATTGTGGAAATTCAAAGTAACCAAATTAATTCGTCTTCCAATGATGAAGGGTTAAGGTTGATTATTGGTGTTATCTTATTTGTAACAGGAATTATATATTTATTTAATCGATTAGAGATTCTTAATCTTTTTTACTATATAACAGTATTCATCATCTCTCTTTGGTCTGGTAAAATTCTTTATAATTTATTTAATGGTAAGTTTTATGGATGGCATTGGTTTGCAAATTTAGTTTTTTATGGTGTATTTTTTATCGCAACTCTATATATAGTTAATAAAGCAATAACACCAAATTTTTCACCGAAAAACTTTAATTTGATTTCGAGATTAATAAATCAAAATGGGCTTATAGGACTTAGAGAACATTTTTCTTTTTTGGATCTTAGGTGGTTCATGTTCCACTTTTTGGGTGTTATATTACTTTTCTTTTCCATGATTATTCTGAGCTTATCTGCAACTTATTTTGCTGTGATGAGCAACATTCTGTCAGAAGATGAACCGAAGTCATGGTTTGCTAAGCGTACAAGAAAATACGCCTATTTTTGGCGTAATATAATTATCATATCTATTTTATTGTGTATCTCTTATTATTTGGTCTCAGGAAATTTTTTTATTTGGTTTGAGTATCAGCTTCCAAAAGAGATTAGTTTTCTCATAAATAAAATTTTATATGGTAGCTAGGATATAATAAGAGTATTGAATAGAGTTATTTGCAAATACTAACAATTCAATAAACTAAGGAGTTTAAAATGAATAATGATCAGGAATTAATATATAGATTAAAAATTAAATTTGGTATAGCTCCAAACGAGCCAACCCCTTTGCAACTGGAAAAAATAAAACAAGATATACAAGAAATTGTTCAAAAAGGAGTTATACCCTCAGAATCAGATTGGGCAAGAATTGTTAAAAAACACTGTCCTAATTCAGGGCGTTATGCTTACTATGGAGCAGATACATCAGATTTAATTACTTTAATGCAACTAGCAACTAAAAAATAGGATATTTATATGAGTATAGAACATTTTAAAAAGCAACTTGAAGAAATATTATTTATTACTAACTGGTCTCCAACAGAAAGTGAACTTCTAGAGATTTCTCGACGAATCAATCAACTGAATCAAAATGTATCAAAGACCGATATTGCAAAGATCGTTTATGATATTGTTGGTTCATATGAAAGCATGACAATGGAGGGAGTCGATAATTCTGATTTGACAACTTTACTTAAACTAGCAACTAAGACTACAGGAAAATAATGACGAATGAACAAGCAGTAATTCAAGCAGAGAAGAAAATAGAAGATCTTAAGCAAGACTACATGAATCACTTAAATCCAATTGTAGTAAGAAAAGAGCAACATGGAGAAGAACCATCTCTTCAGGATTTATTAAAGTGCCAAGAATTAGGGGCAAAGTATTTTAATTTTATTGAAAAGTTTGTTGGTGACAGTGGATTATTAGGAGCTCATGCAAATGGAAAGTGGGTTACAGGATTTGCAGAAACTTGTTTAAGTGTATTAAACGCCTTTGAGGTACATATTAATTTTTTAAGAAGTCACTCTGATGTATTTTCAGGTGCTTTAGCTCAGCCTGATTTAACAGCATATGCAAATATGCAAAGAATGGTAAAAGAGTACCTTCCAAAATCTCAATGGAAACAAATTGAGTCTTTATATAGAGAAAAATCACTACCAATTTCTGGATTTGAATATGAAGGAGTAAATGATTTGAATAAAAAACCACATTGGAAAACTATAGTAGGATTAGTTATTGGTGTATCATTTACTATTTTAATTATTTTGTTGGCTGTTGTTATCCCAGAGCCAACTAAGACTCAATTTTTTATTTTTAGAGGAGTTTTTTCTATTTCACTTTCCGCAATTTCTGCAATCATTCCTGGTTTATTAAATGTTGAGTCAAGATATAAGAAACTTTCTATAAGAGCAACAGGAGCAATTGCTATTTTCATAATTGTATGGTTGTGCAATCCTCCTGCTCTTATTGGTAATTCATTATAAGTTTAGCTACCTAAAATTGTGTTTATTAACTTTATTTTTAATCCATTATAAAAGCGTAATTAGAGTGCTTATGGATATGAGTAAACGCTCTGGCGAGAAAATAGTGATCGACCAAGATTTCGTTGCCAAAGAGCTTGATGATGTGGTTGAGAACGAAGATTTAAGTCATTATGTTTTATAATTTTTATAAAATTTAAGCGGTAATATTTGATCAGAAATTTGCAAATTTTGATTAGAATGTTACTGCTTCCATAAACAGTGAAATAATAAATATTTATATATTGATTTTATTTGTATCTAGGATAGGATGACAAATATCAATATATGAGTTGTAGGATAGAATGGTTATAAATTTAATAGAGGTTTGTTTAAATGTTCAACCCATTTTCTATATTGAGTTTGTTGTATACACTGCATAAAGATGCTCCTCCAATAAATATTCAATTTGAAGAGCCTTCACTAAATCTTTTACCAGAAGAAATAGGTCAAAAGATAAATGGTGATATCTATATTTCCCAGCTATGGATAGAAAATTTATCCAAGAAAGTTTTAGAAAATATACGAATTAATCTAACATCACCTTTAAAATATTCACCTATAGTTAGGACTAATAAGCGGTATGGAAAGGTTGATTTTATCTAATAAAGATAATCTAGAGTTACTTATTACAAGGCTAGATCCTTCTGAATCATTAAGGCTTTCATTTTTTCCTGAATTAGATAGATTAGATGAATTTGGTGAGCCACAAATAATTATAAATAATCAAGAGTTAAGTTCTATAATGGTTCAGCTAGGATGGTATAAGAAATATCCATCTATAATACTTAGCTATATTCTTATGATTATTCTGATGATCGCCTTGTTAGGTTTAATTTTTTAGTGTATATTTAAATATAAGAGATAGCTCTTTATTTTTTCCTAACTCTAAATATACGGTACTTCGAGAAGCCCAAGACAGGATATCAAAGGATAGTTGTCCACTTATAGTTAAAGAAAATACCAAAGAGTTGAGAGAAAAGAATCTATAGTATATATTGAATGTGAATCTATTGATAATTAGGAATTCGTTATTTATCTGCTAGTATGTAAAATAGTAATAAAATCCAATATTGTATCTTTGATGGAGTTTTATAAAATGAACTTAATTTTAGAAAAATCACTTGATATTCTTTCTTCAGTAGTGAATGTTTCAACAGGCTTAGCTCATCCACTTGATGAATCTAAAGCAAAGGAACTATTTAAAGCTTTATATAAATATGGAGTTCCTCTTAAAGTGGATGAAGTTTATTCATTGGCAATTGAGCGTTCATGGTCAGATCATCATGCAAAAGAACTTTCTAAAATAGCAGAAAAAATTGGCAATGGTCGACGAGTTCAAATTAAGTACCCAAGAAATTGGGGAGAAATAACAGTTAAAAGAATAATTGCTGAACTTGGTTAAAATATAATATTTAAATGAAAAATTAATACGTCATTCCGCTTTCTTATTCTATTAAGGTGAACATTAATTCAGAATAAGTTTTTGTCACATTATTATTTGTATCATACATTATCGAAAATGAAGATTTAAGTCGTTATATTTTATAGACTTATCGTATTTTTAAAAACAAGCGGTACGATTCTATTAAAAATTTGCAAATTTTGATCAAAATCGTACCGCTTCATTTTTTCTAAAAATTAGCTCTTTCTGTCTAGGCTTTTGTACCTAGTGCTTTAATGTTTTCAGGTAAACGTTCATTGTTACCATACATAAAGTGATTTGCCATATTTTCAGAGAAACGACTGGCTTCAGTGGTTAATCCAACGGCTTCTGCAACTTGACGAATGTGCATTGGTGATGCGCCACAGCATACTCCTAAATAATTCACTCCTAGTTCATAGGCGTTTTTTGCAAATTCTCCAATTTCATAACGATTACAAAACAGAGGATCTAATGCTGTTGGAAAAGTTCGTCCGTGTGGTGCAGGACAAGTACAATTATTATGATCCGATAAGTTAAAGAAAGTAGGTTCAGCTTTGGTAGTACGATAAGGAATGGGTAATCCACCTACGTGACAAGAGACCGCTTCACGAATTTCTTTTAGGTATGGCAACATTGTTTCAGGACCTCGAAAACAATTTAAACCAACAACGTCAGAGCCTCGTTGTTCTAATTCTTTACAAGCATCAACAATACTCCAGCCATCACTCATTTGATTACTTGCCATTGGTGCTAAAGTAAGAACAACAGGTAACCCTGTGGCTTTTGCTGCTTCTAACGCTTGAAAGGCTTCTTCTGCATAATAAAAGGTTTCACCTATAATCAGATCAGCCCCCTCTTCAACAGCCCAACCGACCATTTCATCAAACATACTACGCACTTCTTTTTGTTTAATTTTATCTGTTGGATGCCAAATATTGGTATTGGAAATATTACCTGCCATTAAATTATCAGGCTTAGCAAGGGCAATCTTTTTGGCAATTTGTAACGCAATACGGTTTAATGGTTCCAGCAAATCTTCTTTACCAATCACTCGCATTTTTTCACGGTGTCCATTGTAAGTAAATGCTTCAACAATATCAGAACCTGCCCGTTGAAAATCTCGATGTAGTGCTTCCAGAGCTTCAGGGTACTCTAAAGCAACCTCTGGTACAAATTCTCCTGCGGTTAAATAACCACGACGTTCTAATTCAAATAAAAAGCCTTCTGCACAAATAACAGGACCTTTATCTAAGCGTTGTGTAAGTATGTTTGACATTGTGTTTTCTCCATCTGTATTTTTATATTAAGGTCACTCTATCACTAAAGTTACTTTATAGATAAATCTTTATTTTTATGCTAAGTTATAGTTTTAAGCTATATAGTGGAATTTATGCCAACAATTAAACAACTTAAATATGTTATTAAAATAGTGGAATTAGGTTCTATCAGTGAAGCATCAAAACAGTTATTTGTTTCCCAACCAAGTCTTTCAAATGCACTAAAAGGAGTCGAAGAAGAATTAAATATCACCATTTTTCAACGCTCTGCTAAAGGGGTGACTCTGACTGATGAGGGTGTTGAGTTTTTAGCCTATGCACGTCAAATCATTGATCAGGTAACACTGATGGAAACGAAATATCAAAAATCAACACGCTCTCGTCAGCACCTTTCCGTTTCAGGGCAACACTATGCCTTTGCAGTTCACGCTTTTGCCAAATTAATTAAAAATTATACTGAGGAAGAATATGAATTTACCTTAAGAGAAACAGACACCTTTAATATTTTAAATGATGTGAGTACATTACGCAGTGAGTTAGGTATTATTTATATTAACGCATTTAATCGCGATGTAATGCATAAAATATTTAAAGAAAAACACCTAAAATTCACTCCATTATTTGAAGCGCAACCACATATTTTTACCAGTAAACATCATCCCCTTGCGAATAGAGATATGTTAACTTTAGAAGATTTAGAGCCTTATCCTTATCTTTCTTTTGAACAAGGGACAACCAACTCTTTTTATTTTTCAGAGGAGATTTTAAGTACTCATTTCCATAAAAAAAGTATTAAAGTCAGCGATAGAGCAACTATTTTTAATTTAATGGTTGGTGTTGATGGCTACACGATTAGCAGTGGTGTACTAAGTCGTAAATTAAATGACGAGAATATTATTTCCATTCCATTAAAGGTAAATGAAACAATGATTATTGGTTACTTGAAACATCGACAATCTCACTTGTCTTATCTTGCGTTGGAATACTTAGAGTATTTAAAACAACATATCCGTAATTACGGTTTTGAAATAATGAGTTAAGAAATAGATATTTTTATTAAAATGTGTAAAAATCATTCAACATCTTACCGCTTAAATCAGAGCAAATCTCTTTCATCGTCGCATAAACACATCGTTGTTTAAAAGATGATTTAATTGTATTGCGTTTAGTGTAAAATAATGTATATTTTCAATTTTGAAATATTTTAAATAAAAGGAAAGACAATTTATGATTTCGCAACTTACACAAACCAAGAGATGGTTGGCGGTTAATCAAAACACTGCATTTTGGATAAAAAGCTTTATTGGTTCAGCCTTAATTGCACTTTTTGCACAAATATCAGTACCAATGTATCCAGTACCGATTACAGGGCAAACCCTTGCCATTAGTGTTGTTGGATTAGGATTAGGACGTAAGGCAGGAACGACAGCAGTTTTATTATACCTATTAGAAGGTGTAATGGGGCTTCCTGTGTTTGCAAATGGTGGAACTGGACTGACCTCTTTATTAGGTCCATCAGGTGGTTATCTGATCGGTTTTGTACCTAGTGCTTATTTATTAGGTTATTTTAGTGACAAAGGTATTTTAAATTCATTCACAAAAAGTATTTTAGTAGCACTAGTTGCAAGTGCTGTTACTTTCGCTTTTGGACTGGCTCAATTGTCGTTCTTTGTACCAGCAGATAAACTATTACAACTTGGATTTTATCCATTTATTTTAGGTGGTATCATTAAAGCTGTTCTAGCAGGTTTATTGGTTATTCCAACCTATAAGTTTTTTTCAAAGTTATAAAAATAACCCACTCACATTGAAAAAAATAATAAGAAACCGCTATTTGGCGGTTTTTTTATTTATAAAAGTGTTATTACTTCAAACAAGCGGGTAGATGTGATGAAAAATTTGCAAATTTTTATCAAAATCTGTTATCTTTTTTTTAAACCAATTTAGATGAATTGAAATGAGTGATGAATTATTAGATGGCGTACCTTTAACTGCACTTTCTGGTGTAGGAGTTGTGATTGCAGAAAAGCTAAGTAAAATCGGAATAAACAACGTACAAGATCTCCTGTTTCACTTACCCTTTCGTTATGAAGATCGTACTCGAATTACCCCTATTTGTGATGCTCGCCCTGAAAGTTATGTAACAATCGAAGGCTATGTTCAGTTGTCTGAAATTCAATTTGGACGACGTAGAATGTTGAATGTGGTGATTTCCGATAGTACAAGTAAAATAACATTAAAATTTTTTAATTTTAATGCAGGAATGAAAAACAGCTTATCTGTTGGAGCAAGGGTTAAAGCCTTTGGAGAAGTAAAACGAGGGCGTTTTATGGCAGAAATTCATCATCCTGAATATCAAGTTATTCATAATAATCAAACGCTTACCCTTGCAGAAAGCTTAACCCCTGTGTACTCTACAACTGAAGGATTAAAGCAAAATTCACTGCGAAAACTAACAGATCAAGCTTTAGTTTTATTAGATCGTGTTACAGTGAACGAATTGTTACCTGATGAATTTAATCCTCATAAGTATAGCTTAAAAGAGGCATTGAAATTATTACATCGTCCTCCTCCTGACATTTCAGCAGATATATTGGAGCAAGGGAATCATCCCGCTCAAAAACGCTTAATTTTTGAAGAATTACTGGCCCATAATTTGGCGATGCAACAGTGCAGAATCGGTATGCAACAGCATTTAGCTGAAACATTGATTTATCAAACTGATTTAAAAGCACTCTTTCTTGCCGCTTTACCATTCACACCTACCAATGCCCAAAATCGTGTAATGCAAGATATTGAACAAGATCTTGCTAAGCCACAACCAATGATGCGATTGGTGCAAGGGGATGTAGGATCAGGTAAAACCTTAATCGCAGTCTTAACCGCTTTGCTCGCCATTGATAACGGCAAGCAGGTCGCATTGATGGCACCAACCGAAATTTTGGCAGAGCAACACAGTTTGAACTTTACGAATTGGCTAAATCCTTTTGGAATTAAAGTGGGCTGGCTTGCGGGTAAGGTAAAGGGAAAGGCTCGTAAAGCACAGCTAGAAGCGATTAAAAATAACGAAGTACAAATGATTATTGGCACTCACGCACTGTTTCAAGATGAAGTAGAGTTTGCCGATCTTAGCCTAGTCATTATTGATGAACAGCACCGTTTTGGCGTACATCAGCGTCTGACACTACGCGAAAAAGGAACAAAAGAAATCAATGGGCAAGAGGTTTATCCACACCAATTGATTATGACCGCTACTCCTATTCCTCGCACTCTTGCGATGACGGTATATGCTGATTTGGACACCTCAATTATTGATGAACTTCCCCCTGGTCGAACACCTATTACTACTGTTGCTATTTCAGAAGATCGTCGAGATGAAGTGGTAAAACGTGTGTATCAAGCCTGTAAAAATGAAAAGCGTCAAGCCTATTGGGTTTGCACCTTAATTGATGAATCAGAAGTATTAGAAGCTCAAGCGGCGGAATCTATTGCTGAAGATTTATGTCGTGCATTACCTGATCTCCGTGTTGGTTTAGTACACGGACGAATGAAACCTCAAGAAAAACAAGTGATTATGATGGAGTTTAAGCAAGCAAATTTAGATTTACTTGTTGCCACAACGGTAATAGAAGTAGGAGTTGATGTACCTAACGCAAGTTTAATGATTATTGAAAACTCAGAGCGTTTAGGTTTGGCACAGTTGCATCAATTACGAGGTAGGGTAGGACGTGGAGCAACGGCTTCTCACTGTGTTTTAATGTATAAACCACCTTTGGGTAAAATTTCTCAAAAACGTTTACAAATTTTAAGAGACAGTCAAGACGGTTTTGTGATTGCAGAAAAAGATCTTGAAATTAGAGGAGCAGGAGAAGTATTAGGGACAAAACAAACTGGAATGGCAGAATTTAAAATTGCCAACTTAATGCGAGATAGAAAAATGATACCTTTAGTACAAAACTATGCTAAACAGTTAATTTTAAACTATCCTGATACTTCACAAAAACTGATTGATCGCTGGCTTGATAAGCGTATTGCGTATGTAAACGCCTAAGCGGTAAGATTGATATAAAATCTATCCATATGTATGAATCTTTTAGGTTTCACACTAATTTGTAAATTTTGATCAGAATGTTACCGCTTGTATGGGAGTATTAAACCATAGAAAACAAAAAAGGCTAATTCCAATGTATGAAATTAACCTTTTGATACTCTAGCCTTAAATTAAGATGTTATTAAAATAAGTTCACCATTAAAACTTATATTCTACTGATACCGACATATTTCTACCAGGTGCATAATAACGCTCTAATCCTTTACCACTAAAGTCTACCGAATTACTTCTTGAACCTAATGGATTGATACCACGTAATGAGTCCCAGTGTTGATACTTAGTATTAAACAAGTTGTATATACCACCTCTTAAAGTTAGGTTTTGTATTGGCTTATAATAACCAAATATATCCAACATTACTGCAGATTTATTTAAATACTTATAAGTATGGTTTTTAGTATAAGACTCTTTTTTAACACAACCAGATTTTTGTACAAGAGTGCGTTTCCAGTCTTTATCCCACTCATATTCACTGACTATCCCCATTTTCACACAGTGTGAATGTTCTTTCTTTACTTGGGCATCTTTGGCTTTTTTAGCACCTAAATAGCTTAAACGACTAGCAATCCCCCAAATACCTGCTGGTTGATCATAGTCTAACCCAATCACTGCCTTAAGTGGCTGAATTGACATTAAACTTGCACCATTATTCACTTTGCCTCTGGTATAACCTAAAGACCCTAATAATTTCCAGCCTTCAGAAATAGGCAATACCTGATCCAAATCTAACTGTTTGGTTAATTCAAGCCCATAAATACGAGCCTTATTATGATTAACAGATTGATAAGCAGGTTTTTGATATGCTAATTGCCCGAAAGTTTCATCTTTAAAGCTCAGTTCTTCATCAATAAAATCTTTATAATGGTTATAAAAGACAGTGGTTTTTGTACTACCTAAACGCCCTTTGCCCATTAAGGAGAGGGTTTGACTGATACTATGTTCTGCTTTTAAATTAGGATTAGGTTCCCAATTGCCTAAGCCACTGGGCCAGCTAAAATACATTTCCGAATTAGTTGGAACACGAAAACCAGAACCAACTTGATAACCTAGTCCCCAGTTATCATTTAGTTGTGCATTTAACCCTATCACAGCCCCCCAATTTTTAAAGACTCGATCATCAGGGATTGGATTTAAACACAATCCACCACAAGGCGCATTTGGCGCTTTAACAGAGATCGTGGTTTGATCATAACGTACGCCAAATTTACTCGAAAACGTCTCATTCCATCTTACTATATCTTGTAATGAAGCAGTTATTTTTTTGGTATTTGTGGGCGATTGAATAGTACTTAATAATGGTGTGCAATTACGAACACCATTTTTTGGAAAACAATTCATATCATTGTTTAATACTTCAAAGTAACGCTTACTTGTGGCAGTTTTAAAGGATAATTGATGTTCACCCCAATGTGTTGTCAATGGTTGTGAATCAAGGTTTAACGATAATTGCTTCAAATCACCATTGAAATAACGGTTTTTAATTTGCCAAGGGTTTGGATCCCACCCAAGTGACTTACTGTCTGGATAAGTAGGAGAAAGGTAACTGTACTCTGATGTAATTGCAATGAGGTTACTGCGATGATGGCTATAATCAAGTTTGACAGAGGATAAATAATCAGAGTCAGGTGTCCATTCATAGTAAAGATTACGAGTATCAAATTGATTTAAATCCCTTGCGTTTTTCTTAGCACCAATACTATATTTTATAAGTAAATAAGAGTAAGAATCTGATTTTTCCTCAGTTAGCACATTTTTATTTTGACGAGTGATTGCAATACCAATGTGATGATACGGATTAAGATGATAGTTCAATTTAAACAAATAATTATTGTTATTATGCTCCGCAGGATTTGGTACCTCTCGAGATGCACCAAAAACACGCTTATCTCCTTTTCCTGCACTTTTCAGTTCGTGACCTTGACGATATGAAAGTACACCCATTGCATCAAAATGTTCACCAATATAACCTAAACCTAAGGTTGCAAAGGTTTCTTCATTTTTACTTGCATAGCCTGTACGAACAAGCCCTCCAACGGTTTTTCCTTTGGTAACAAGATCATTCACTTCCAGCGAGCGATAATTCACACTTCCACCTAATGAACCACTGCCACCGTTAAAACTATCTGCCCCTTTTACAATCTCAATATTACTCGCAACCTCTGGATCAATAGAGAGGCGAGAGCTATTATAATTACTATAAAGCGCATAAAGAGAGTTTTCTTCAAAGCTAGGAATATCAACACCATCAAAGGTAATACCTACACGGTTGGCTTCTACCCCACGCATTGAAAATCCTTTTTGATTACGGCCACTATCCGCCAAACCTAAATCAAGAGAATAACGGACTAAATCTCTGTTGGAATGAACCAACTCATCATTAAGATTTTGACGAGTTTTGATCTCTGTTGTAATGGACTTACTATGATGATCCTCTACAACAATAACCCCTAAAGTGCTAACATCCGCAGGTTCTGCCAATGCAACCTGCCCAATACCCAAAATAGCAATAAGGTAACTGTTTACCCAATATTTTCCCTGCATTTTTTGTTTTCCATAACAAAGTAAAAAGAATCGGTATTCTTAATCAAAATCATTATTATTTCAATATAATTTAATGATCTTTATACAAAAATGATGTGATTGATAAATTTTATAGCAAAAATTGTTTATAAGTTAGTAAGTTATTTAATTTGCAAAAAATTAAAATAATGTGACCGCTTATATGAGAGGATTGAGATCTAAAAAACAAAAAAGGCTTGGAATCCCAAGCCTTTTTATATTTCGCATTAAGCAAAAATTATTTTTTACCCAAACGCTCTTTAATACGAGCAGAACGACCACTACGCTCACGTAAGTAGTAGATCTTCGCTTGACGTACATCACCTTTACGTTTAACAGCGATGCTGTCAATTACAGGTGAGTGAGTTTGGAATACACGTTCAACACCTACGCCATTTGAAATTTTGCGTAGTGTGAATGCTGAATGCAAGCCACGGTTACGAATTGCAATAACCACGCCTTCGAACGCTTGCAGACGGCTTTTACTACCTTCTTTAACCCATACCTTAACTTCTAATGTGTCACCCGGACGGAAGCTAGGTAAGTCTTTCTTTAACTGTTCTTCTTCAATTTGTTTAATGATGTTACTCATAATAATAAACCTTATATAATTCTAGAAATAACTGAATCTATGTATAACGCTGTTTAATTTTCTTTAACAACGTCGCTTGTTCGTCAGTCAGAGCTAGATCGTCTAATAGCTCAGGGCGTCTTAACCACGTTCGTTCAAGGGATTGTTCTAATCGCCATTTACGAATATTTTCGTGATGTCCAGACATCAACACTTCGGGTACGGGTTCACCATCAAGCACTTCAGGGCGAGTATAATGTGGGCAATCTAATAATCCTGTTGCAAAAGAATCTTCTTCTGCGGAAGCTTGTTTGCCTAATACCTTAGGAATAAATCTTGCAACAGCATCAATTAATGTCATTGCAGGAAGTTCCCCTCCTGTTAAAACGTAATCTCCAATTGACCATTCTTCATCAACTTCCGCTTGAATTAAGCGTTCATCAATGCCTTCATAGCGACCACAAACTAAAATCATTTTTTGGTTTGTTGCTAAGGTTTTTACACCTTGCTGATCAAGTTTACGTCCTTGCGGTGAAAGGTAAATTACCTTTACTTCCGCTGTTTCATCTTCGCTTAATGCAGCACTTTTCGCTGCGTGAATTGCATCTCGCAACGGCTGCACCATCATTAACATACCTGGTCCACCACCATAAGGGCGATCATCGACCGTATTATGCTTATCAAAGGTAAAATCACGAGGATTCCAACATTGAATTTGCAAAAGATTGTGCTTTACGGCTCTTCCTGTTACGCCATATTCCGTAATTGCTTTAAACATTTCAGGAAATAAGCTAATAATTCCTATCCACATAATAAGCTCTTTTGATTACGGTTATGCATACCTGAGGTTAGAAACCTGCGTCCCACTCCACTTCAATAATTTTAGTGGTGAGATCGACTCTTTTAACTACTTGTTCGTATAAAAACGGAATTAACCGCTCTTGTTTTCCGAAAGCATCTTTACTTTTAGCTTTAACAACTAAAACATCGTTTGAACCTGTTTCCATTATCTCAGCCACTGTACCCATTTGATAGTCAGAGGTGTTAACAACCTCACAACCAATTAAATCGTGCCAATAAAAATCGTCTTCTTCTAATTGAGGAAAGACACTTAAATCCACACCAATTTCTGCATTGGTAAGTAGCTGAGCAGATTCACGTTCTTCTGTACCTTTTAGTTTCACAATTAAATCATTTTTGTGATAACGCCAGCTTTCAAGTTCGACTGGTTGCCATTGTTCTTTAACTTTTAAAAACCAAGGTTGATAGTCAAAAATACTTTCTTGTTGTTCTGTTGATGAATAAAGGCGTAACCAGCCACGGATACCATAGGTTGACCCTAATTTTCCTACCGCTGTAATTTTTTGTTCGCTCATTCTATCCACCTACATTTAATAAAATTGTGAATTAAGCTTCTTTACGTGCTTCTTTCACTAAAGTTGCAACACGTGTTGAAAGTGAAGCACCTTTAGCAGCCCACGCATCTACGCCTTCAACATTCACGCGTAAACGCTCTGCTTTACCAGCTGCCATTGGGTTGAAAAAACCTAAACTTTCAATAAAACGACCGTCACGTGCACGACGGCTGTCCGCTGCAACGATTTGATAAAATGGGCGTTTTTTAGATCCGCCACGAGATAAACGAATGGTTACCATAACCTTCCTCTAAATAATTGATAGTAAAAAGAAACCCTCGTTCGAGGTGAGGGCGTGTATTTTGCTTGTCTAAAAAATAGAAAACAAGCGGTGAGATTATAAGGATTTTTTGCAAAAAAGCAAGGAATATAAATGCAGCAAGCGCCTCCCAACCACAAAAAACCTTACTCGTTTTGTCACTTTTGAATAATTTTGATTTAAAAATAAAAAATAGCCGTTCAATTTATACTTGAAAGGCTATCTTTTTATGCTAAATTTAATTTGGCAATTCTTGTAAACTTAATTCATCATCTAAGTACAAAATATCACGCATTTCTCGGTTAATAATAGTGGCTAAATCTTCTCGACCAATATGTTTAGCTGGAGTAGTTATTGCCATTGTTAAAACATCAACTACACTTGCTTGCATAAATTTTAGTGCGTTTTTCACATTTTCTTCCATTGTGACGTGTGCACCTGCGAGTGAACCATTTTCATTCACTAATTTATTACCTTGTACAAACACTTTTTGTCCCATTAGATCAAAAGATTCAATGCCTTCTACACCGATAGTGTGCATACTGTCAGTCACAAGGTGTAAACGATCTTTTCCAAGCAATTTATAAGCCGTTTTTAATGAGAATGGATCACTGTGAATACCATCCACGATCACGCCACAATATAAGCCTAATGTGCACGCTGTACCAATTACGGCGGGCTCTCTGCCTTGAAGTGGGGGCATTGCATTATATAAATGCGTTACTCCACTTAACCCCATACTATATGCACGCAATATATCTTCTTTTTGTGCCATTGTATGACCTGCATTGACTTTGAAACCGTGATCAACAAGATGCTTGATAAAGTCAGCAGGGACTTGTTCTGGTGCAACAGTGACTAGGCTATTACCTAACCCTTCTTTTGCATAACGATCGTAGTCTTCTTTAGTCGGTTTGCGAATATAAGCAGGTTGGTGCGTCCCTTTTTTCTCTAAGCTGATAAAAGGACCTTCAAAATGTCCACCGATTAAGCCGTGTAAATTTTGTTTAATCCCTTCTTGAATAGCGGTCAAACCTTGCTCTAATTTTTCAGGGGTGTCTGTGATAAAAGTGGGTAATATAGCCACTGTACCAAATTTACGGTGTGCTGCTATAATTGTTTTTAAACCTTCAATATTTGGCTCATCATTAAATAGTACGCCACCGCCACCATTTGCTTGTAATTCAACATAACCAGGTGTAAGAATTCCGCCTTTTAGTTGAATAACTTTAGCATCTTGAGGAACGTTTTCATTAGGTATAACAGCAATAGTGCGATCACCTTCTACCGCCAAACTATGCCCATATAATAAGTTGTTGCCATCAAATATGGCTGCATTTTGATAGTAAATCATTATTTTTCCATCCGTTAGTTAAATACCGTCATCATCAGTTTGATTATTTTGATTGTTGCTCATTTGTAGTGCAAAACTTGTTATTCCTTGGCGAGCACTATCAATAAGCGTGTTGATACTATCACTTAAATTATCATAATCATCCCTTTCTAGGCAAGCTTCAATTAACATTTGTGCTGTTGTGCCAGTCACAACTTCACAATTTTTTCGTTGAGCAGCAATCATTGAAGCTTGTCTGAATGGTGTTCCTCCTAGAATATCTGTGAAGAAAATTAATTTTTCACAATTTAATTCTTCAATGGCTTGCTTGAGTAATACACCAAAATCACAACTTCCATCAAAATCTACTGCTTTATAATTTTCTTGCTCACCTGCAACTAATTCTAATGTTGAAGTAATCCCTGTTGCAAAATGCCCGTGTCCACAAACAATAATACCGATTGTCATATTCTGCTCCCGTAATAAAAAGTTTATTTTGTTTAAAATTGAAAAAGGGGAAAAAGATTCTCATCATTTACCCCTTTTTTATTACTTACTCGCTAAGATTAACTCATACGTGTTGCTAACACTGCTGGGTCGATAATATCAACACCAAACATCATTTTCACTAACACTGGAATTAAGGTACAAACTAGACCAAAGATTACAGTAAACATTACTAAGCGTAATGCACTATCCCCTTTCTTAATACGCCATAAAATCATTAGTGTCCATAATAATGGTAATAATTTAGGCATAATTGGATCAATTAAGTCACCTTGTAAAGTATATATATAAGGTTTTTCAACCCCTGGTACATGGCGAATCATTTGTAATCCAGCTTCTAAGCGAACATAACTTGCAGTCATCGCACCGATTACAGTTAACCCCACAATGGATGCGGCGTGACCAAGCCGTTTGGTTTGCTCTTTGAGGTTAGCAATGGCTGAAACCCCCATTTTATAACCATAGCTCGCTAAACCGAAACGTAAACCGAAGTGTACAAGGTTAAATGCCACTAAGAAGAAAATAGGACCAAGCCAAGAACCATTTAGTGAGAAGGAAGCCCCCACACCACCACAGATAGAAAGTAAGGTTAGCCAGAATACCGCATCACCGATACCACCACCTGGTCCCATTGTTGAGATTTTAATTGCACGAATCGTTGAAACACGTTCTTTTGATTCTTCCATTGCAAGTACAAGACCAGAAATAAATGTTACTAAGAATGGGTGAGTATTAAAGAACTCAAGGTGCATTCCCATTGATTTTTTCAAGTCTTCTTCATTTTTATGAATTTTGCGTAAACTTGGTAAAATAGTATATAACCAACCATTTGCTTGCATACGCTCATAGTTAAAACTTGCTTGTAAGAATAGTGAACGCCAAGCCATTTTAGAAATATCTTTGTTAGTAATGACTTTTTGTTTAGTTTGATCTTCATAAACATCTGGATCAACAGTTTTATTCATCTCTGTCATCTTAAATTCCCTCTTCTTCTGTTTCAGTTGAATGGCTACCTTCTGCTGGTGCATCTCCACGGATAAAGAATTCGATTAATGCGAATACTAAACCAATTAGTGCAATTGCAAGCAATGGCTGTTTGAAGTATGCTGACAATAAGAAACCTAAGATGAAATAAGCAACATATTGTTTTTTAAGCATAATATTCAATAAGATACCAAAACCGATAGCTGGCATTAAACCACCTGCAAAACCTAAACCATCAGTTACCCATTTAGGAATTAACTTCACAAAACCTTGTGCTGCTTCTGCTCCAAAATAAATTACTGCAAAAGCAATAATTGAGTAGAAGAAGAATAGGATTGTCATACCTAAATAGTTAAGGTTTGCAATACCCGCAAAGTTAAGATTTTTTGCATAACGATCCGCCACACTCATTAACGGTGAATAAACGGTAAACAATAAAGTGATACAGATTTGTACAAAGATAGCAAATGGTACAGCAACTAAAATTGCTTGTTCTGCTGTTTGCCCTGTTACAAGAGCAAATGCAGTACCGATAATACCGCCAAGTACTACGTTAGGTGGCTGAGCTCCCGCAAGAGGAACAAGTCCCATCCACATTAATTCAAAGGTTGCACCAGCAACTAAACCTGCTTCTGGTTTACCTAGAATTAAACCCACAATTGGACCTGTAATAATTGGACGGTGGATATGTGTAAGTACGTTAAATAAATCGATACCCGCAATACCTGCAAAAATCGCTATCAGTAAAGCTTGCATCAAACTGACGTCAGTAACAACTTCCATAGCATTCTCCTAATTAAAAGTTAAGATTAAGTTAAAATTAAAGTAATGACAAAATGTCTTTTTTAGCATCGGCAGGAATACCTTGAATAGTACAAGGAATACCCTTTTCCACCAGTGCCTTAAAGCAACGAATATCGTCTTCTGTCACACTAATGGTTTTATCGATTTGTTTTTTGCCTTCAGCAAAGTGAAGATTACCCACATTTACTGCAGTAATTGGAACACCTCCCTCTACTAAGGCTAATACTGTTTGTGGTGTACGACAAACAAGAAATATTTTTTGTTTTGGTGATGCTTTATGAATCACGTCAATAGTCTTTTGAACACTAAAGTAACGAGATTGCACACCATCAGCTAACACCATATCCATTAAATTTTGTTGCACTTTATCTTCTGCAAGAATATCATCTGCAACAAGTACTAAATTAGCCCCTAACCAGCTTGTCCAAGTCATTCCAACTTGTCCGTGAACAAGACGGTTATCAATTCGAGTTGCTAAAATATTTGGCATTATCGACCTCCTTTTTTTATTTATTATTTGAATTCGTACAATGTAACACCTTGAACCACTCGATTTACCTCTCCAGTTGGGCAAGGATTATCTGGTGAAATATCAAAGGTAACACTTAATGTTAAGCCGATAATTTGAGATACTAATACACCAAGTGGTGCAAGTAATACATCATCAGCATCAACCAAATTATCTGGTAAAACAATCAACTCAAGCGGTGAGTTGTGACCAAATTTTTGCAATAATTGATCTGCAATACGTTGTGTTGCAATCACTATCACTTGCTTACATTTGTTGTCTGAAAGCAATTCAATTGCAATATCACGGTCAAAACGTGAGGTGTATTCATTATTACTAACAAAAACACAAGCTGTAGTGGTTTCATCAACAATAGATTTAGGACCGTGTCTAAAGCCAAGAGAAGTTTCAGAAAGGGTGACAACTTTTCCACCTGTCATTTCTAAAGCTTTTAATGCAGACTCTTTTGCTGCACCAAATAAGGTATTAGATCCTAAATAAACTAAACGTTCTGAAGTTGGAATTTTTTGCAAAAAGCCTGAAGAAAGTAACCGCTTACACCAGTCTTCTGCACAATCTGCTACCAAATTTAAATCAGCTAACGGACGACCTGCAGCACGGTTGACTAATTGGAATGTAAATAACAACATTGTTGAGAAACTTGATGTCATTACAAAACTTTTATCGTGGGTTTCTGGTGGCATTAAACAAACGTGGTTGTGGCTATCATTACGTTTTGCTAATTCACCATTTGGGTTACAAGTCACGTTTATTTGATGCACTTTCGGTGCAAGTTGCGATACTTTATCTGCGGTATCTACACTTTCTGCACTATTGCCTGAACGACCAAATGCAAAAACAATCCCTTCACTTTCTGAATCAAAATAATAGTTAGGACGACTTACAATATCTGTAGTAGGTACAGAGCGAACTCGTGCTTTGGAAAATTGCTGAATAGCATCTGCTAATACATCACCCACATAAGCTGACGTTCCCGCACCGCAGAATGTTATGTAAGCGGTAGGATTGTTTAAGGTTTTTGCAATAAGTTGATATAACGCAGGATCTTGCTGATCTAACAAGTCCTCGATTTGTCGCCAACAATTTGGTTGTTGAGCCACTTCGTTGATGGTGTATTGAGCACCATCGAGTTTTAATTCATATAAATTGCTATTTAATGTTTTATAATCCATTGTTCTTAGCTCCCTTAAATTTTAGCTGCTTCATAGTATGGCAAGAGTGCCAACTGAATATGAAAATGTACTAAATCTTCAAAGTTCCCTTTAATTTTACCTTCACGTACGGCATCAAATTCCACAGGCATATATTGTTTTAATAATCCTAATGGAATGGTCTTGCCTGCAAAGGCTGTTTTCATTTCACTGATAACTTGTTGTAATTTTGGTTCTGGTAAGTAGTAACGGCAACGATCCGATAAGCTGTATGCACGAGCGATACGTTGTTCTTGTTCATTACCTAAATAATATTTTTTCCAATATTTTGGTTTTTCCATCATTATTTCTTCAAGGGTTGCTTTAAATGAAGATACCCCTAATTGCATATCTTGTGCGATATGATCAAGAGCAAAATAAGCCTCACGTAGAGCAAAAGTTAATGCTGGCCCTACTTTTAAAATCGCAAAGTGATCACGCACTAAATGTTGGAAAGCAAGCGGTTTTTGATAATCGGTAGAGTGAGCCTCAAAAGTGGCATTTGGGAATTCATTTGCTAGGGCTGATAATTTTTCTGCATTTTCAGGGATATAATCCACCACGCTATGATGATCAAATTCCACCGCAGGCTGTACTACTAAGCCAACAATTCTTGACCACACACCACCTAAGCCGTGTTTTTCAAAAATTGCTTTATGCACTTGGAATGTCGTGCGAGCCGCTTCTGGCGTGGTTGGGGTAACTACATCTAAATCTTCTTGAGCACCACCTGGAACTGGCACTTCAGTACCAATAATATAGACAATATCGTGTGGCTGATTGGTTGCTTTTGCGGTATCTTCTGCAATTTTACATAAACGAGCCGCACGCTCTGCCACAATTTCATCGGTTAAAGGAACAGGATCATCAGAACAAGACATACTGCAATCTAAGTGAATTTTTTGATAGCCCGCACTCACATAATGACGGATTAACTCCTCAGAATGGTTCATCGCTGTTACGCTATCTTGATCTTGCCACGCATTAGGGCCTAAATGATCGCCACCTAACACTAATTTGTCCGCTGATAAACCGTTATCGATCAATAGTTTTTTTACATAAGCGACAAACTCAGCAGGCTTCATTCCTGTATAACCGCCAAATTGATCAACTTGGTTTGATGTGGATTCCACCAACAATAAATCATCATATTGTGCTGCTAGTTTTGCAGCAGCAATAATCACATCAGGATTTGCACTACAAACTGAAACCACTCCACCTTTACCCGTTGCTTTATGGTCATTAATACGTTGTTGAATTGGATTAACATTCATCATTTTCTACCTCAAAAAGTTGTACATTATTTTGTTCTAGAACAGTACGAAATTCTTCGGAGACACCTTTTTCTGTTACTATTCCAGTAATATCTTCAAAATTCATAATAGAAGCAAAAGCACACTGACCAAATTTAGAGAGATCTGCCAAAACATAGACTTCTTTTGCTTGTTGTGCCATTAGGCGAGTTAATTGTGCATTAGCCGTATCCGTTGTAGAAAAACCTGCTTCCAAATCAATCCCATCTGTTCCAATAAAAGCTTTAGTAAAATGACATTTATTGAGCATATCGCAGGCAACGGTTCCTTCAAATGCCATAATATTAGAATTTAATCTGCCACCTAAGGAATAAACATTCGTCTGCTCATGCTGAGATAAAATAGCTAAAGATGAAATTCCATTTACCATTACTGTCATCGGCGTATCAGGTAGGGCATTAACTAATGCTAAAGTTGTTGAACCAGAATCAATCACAATAGAATCAAACTCTGGATCAATAAGCTGTGTCGCTGCAAATTCTGCGATTCTTTTTTTTGCTTGTGCATTTATTGTGGTGCGTTTTTCTATATGAGTAGAAAGAAACGATTTTTGATTAACAACCGCACCGCCATATTGTTTACTTAAATATCCCTCAGCATCTAATTGTTTCAGATCACGATGAATCGTCATTACCGAAACATCAAATAACTCCGCAAGTTGTATTGGAGAAGATATAATGCCTTGTCGTAAACGGCTAAGAATTTCGGCTCTACGTTGTACAGGTGATTTTTTCATTTTTATGCCACTATATAATTTATGTTAAAATGTCTTCAAAAACTAACACACTTATTTTCTATTTTATGGTCGCAATATAAATAAAAAAAACACAATTTTCAACAAAAAATATCACATTTTGTGTTATAGTTCACAAAATTTATGTGATTAGATGTTATTTAAGTGAGATTTATTATGAAATTAATTATTTTGGATCGTGATGGTGTTATTAATAAAGAGCTAAAATGGGTTGAAAATCCAGAAGAATTTGAATTTATTGATGGAGCCATTGAAGCAATAGCAAACTTCAAAAAAGCAGGCTATATGACAGCAATTGCTACCAACCAATCACATATTGATCGTGGACGTTTTACTGTCGCTGATTTAGAGGCTATTCACGATAAAATGCTTAAAGAGTTACGAGCTAACGGTGGTGATATTGACAAAATTGTTTACTGCCCTAGTTTTGATAATAACGACCCTCGCCGTAAACCCAATCCAGGAATGTTATTAGAACTGTTAGCTCACTTTAATGTTAAACCAAGTGATGCAGTTTTTATCGGCGATTATGAAAGAGATATGCAAGCAGGCTACGATGCAGGTTGTCATTTAATTTTAGTAGAAAATAAACACGGTGACGGTGAATATCACAATATGCCTGACTATCTGAAAGAAAAAACAACTTTTGTAAAAACACTTTTAGAAGCAAGCAGAGTGATTGAAAAGTGGGAGCAGGTTTAAATAAAGATAGCGGTCACATTAGATCAAAAATTTGCAAATTTTTAAGTTAATGTGTCCACTATATACCTGAATAAAAAGCCGAAGCTTAACACTTCGGCTTTTTTTACAATCAATTTATTAAGAATAGTACATTTCAAATTCTACAGGATGTGGTGTCATATTTAAGTATTCCACGTCCTTACGCTTCATTCCAATAAAGGTATCAATGAAATCTTTAGAGAATACGCCGCCTTGAGTTAAAAATTCATAATCTTGCTCAAGTGCATCTAATGCTTCACCAAGTGACCCCGCCACAGCTGGAATACCTTGAAGTTCTTCTGGTGGAAGATCATAAAGGTTTTTATCCATTGCATCCCCTGGATGGATTTTATTATTAATTCCATCAAGTCCTGCCATTAATAACGCAGAGAATGCTAAGTATGGGTTTGCTAATGGATCTGGGAAACGTGCTTCAATACGTGTTGCTTTAGGGCTTGTGACCGCTGGAATACGGATAGACGCAGAGCGGTTACTTGCTGAATAAGCTAATAATACTGGCGCTTCAAACCCTGGGACTAAACGTTTGTATGAGTTAGTTGTTGGGTTAGTAAAAGCATTTAATGCTCGAGCGTGTTTGATAATACCGCCAATGTAATATAATGCGGTTTCCGAAAGACCTGCATATTTATCCCCCATAAAGATATTTTGTCCATCTTTACTTAGTGACATATTACAGTGCATTCCTGAACCATTATCACCCGCTAATGGTTTTGGCATAAAGCAGGCTGTTTTACCGTGTTCTAATGCGACATTTTGTACCACATATTTATAAATTTGAGTTTCATCCGCTTTTAATACTAAAGAATTAAATTGGGTTGCAATTTCATTTTGCCCTGCGGTTGCTACTTCGTGGTGATGTGCTTCAATCACTAAGCCCATTTCTTCTAATAATAAACACATTTCAGAACGAATGTCGTGTCCAGTATCATTAGGTGCAACAGCACAGTAACCCCCTTTAACCAGAGGACGATAAGCATTGTTACCCTCTTCATATTTTCTATTGGTATTCCACGCCCCTTCGATATCATCAATGAGATAAGAATTACCATTCATTTTATTACTAAAACGCACATCATCAAATAAGAAGAACTCAGGCTCTGGTCCAAATAATACGCTATCTGCAATACCTGTTGATTTCAAGTAAGTCTCTGCTCGCATTGCAATAGAACGAGGATCACGATCATAAGATTGCATTGTACTTGGTTCATAAACACTACAACGAATAGAGAGCGTTGGAATTTGAGCAAAAGGATCAACAACAGCACTTTCTGCAATTGGCATTAATAGCATATCGGCTTTATTAATAGCTTTCCAACCTTCTACTGATGAACCATCAAACATTTTACCTTCTTCAAAAAGGTCTTCATCTACGGCACTAATAGGTAAAGAAACGCCGTGCTCTTTCCCTTGAATATTGGTAAAACGAAGAAGAACAAATTTGATATCGTTTTCTTCGATTAAATTAAATACATTTTGTACTGCTTCATTTGACATAATAATTGCGTCCTTATTGGTTAGTTTTAATATAATTTATTCATTATTGTAAATAAAATCAAGTTTTTGTTAATAGGCGGTCACTTTAATGCAAAAATTTGCAAATTTTTGTGTTTATCTTACCGCTTGTTTTCTCATCATACCTCTAAATAATCTAAAATAGAGTGGGCGGCATCTCGTCCTTCTGCAATCGCAGTAACAACAAGATCTGAGCCTCTGGTAATATCCCCTCCTGCAAAAATTTTCTGATTAGATGTTTGTTGCTTATGATTTCCTTTTGCTTCAATTCTACCGTAATCATCTATTTTCACACCCACTTGCTCTAAAAAAGACATTTTTGAAGGAGAAAAACCAAAGGCAACAATCACGGCATCACAATCAATAATTGTTTCACTGCCTGCCACAATCTCAGCTCGCTGACGACCACTACTATCTGGTTTTCCTAGTTGGGTATGTACAATTTCAATACCTGTTACTTCACCCTTTTCATTGGTTTGAATTGCCGTAGGTTGCACATTAAATTGAAATTTAACCCCCTCTTCTTTTGCATTAACAAACTCTTTTTTAGAACCCGGCATATTGGTTTCATCACGACGATAAGCACAGTTCACTTCCGCTGCTTGTTGACGAATAGCAGTACGCACACAATCCATTGCCGTATCACCACCGCCCAACACAACCACTCGCTTACCTTGTAATGAAACAAATTCGTCGGTCTCTAAGCCCATCACATTCTTTGTATTGCCAATCAAAAAAGGAAGGGCAGAATAAACCCCTTGAGCCTCTTCGTTAGGGATATTGGCTTTGATGCTTTGATACGTTCCTACCCCTAAAAAAACAGCATCATAGTCATTGACGATTTCCTCCAACTGAATATCTTTTCCAATTTCAATATTCAATTTGAACTCAATCCCCATTTCACTAAAAATTTCACGGCGACGGCTCATCACACTTTTTTCTAACTTAAATGATGGAATACCAAAAGTGAGTAATCCGCCAATTTCAGGTTGACGTTCATACACCGTGACCGACACACCATTTTTAATCAGTTGCTCAGCACAGCCTAAGCCAGCAGGTCCTGAGCCAATTACTGCGACTTTTTTACCTGAATGAGGAATATTTTTTACTTGAGGTCGCCAGCCCATTTCAAAGGCGGTTTCTGTGATATATTTTTCAATACTGCCAATCGTCACGGCGCCAAATTCAGGATTTAAAGTACACGCTCCTTCACATAAGCGATCTTGAGGACAAACTTGTCCGCAAATTTCAGGTAATGTATTCGTTTCGTGTGCCAATTCTGCTGCTTCAATAATTCGCCCTTCATAGGTTAGTTTCAGCCATTCTGGAATATTATTATGTAATGGGCATTTATGTTGACAATAAGGGTTACCACAGGCTAAACAACGATCTGCTTGGGACTGTGCCTGTGGTTCACTAAACACTTCATAAATCTCAATAAAATCCTCTTTCCTTTGTATTAAGGGAATTTTAGGTGGATCATTACGATTTACATCGATAAATTGATAAATATTGCCTTGTCTTGTCATATTCTTTCCTACTTTAATTTGGTGATAGCGGTGACTTAGTGATAAAAATTTGCAAATTTTGATCTTTATCCTACCGCTTGTTATTGCTCACTATTGGGTAATTACACCAAGTTCATTGATGGTATGGCGATCTTGTCCTAGCAAGCCATCAACATCATTCGATCTGGGTTTAACAAGCACAAAACGTGCAATATATTCTTCCCAATTCTCTAAAATGGCTGTGGCTAATGGGCTCATTGTCTGCTCAAGATATTGAGAAAGTAAACTTTTTAGATGTGCTTGATGCCTTGTTAAATCAACAATAGATAACCCTTCCACTAACTCCTCATTGATACGCTCTTGAAGTCGATTATCCACATCTAATACATAAGCAAAACCGCCTGTCATACCTGCACCAAAATTAATCCCTGTTTTTCCTAACACACAGACCACGCCACCTGTCATATACTCACAACCATTATCGCCAATGCCTTCAACAACAGCGGTTGCACCTGAGTTACGAACAGCAAAACGCTCGCCTACTCGTCCTGAAGCATAGAGCGTTCCACCTGTCGCACCATATAAACAGGTATTGCCTGCAATAGTTGAGTGCTCTGGTTTAAAAACTACGCCAGTATGAGGGCGAATAACAATTCTGCCTCCTGCCATACCTTTACCTACGTAGTCATTGGAATCACCAGTTAAACAAATATTGATCCCTCCTGACAACCAAGCTCCTAAACTTTGCCCAGCTGTCCCCACAAGATTAAGATCAAAACGTTGTGTTGGATTGCCTTTATTTCCATATTTTTGAGCAATCTTGCCAGAAAGCGTTGCCCCCACTGAACGATCTAAATTACTTACATCAAAATTCATTATTAAGTGACGAGGCTCATTAGATTGCAATGTACTCTCTGCTTCTTTCATTATCGCTTTATTCAGTAAACCTTGATCCATAGGAGGGTTACTTTCAATACAATAGCAAGCACCACCTTTCGGCACTTTTGGTGTATAAAGTAATTTTGCTAAATCTAAACTAGAATGTTTTGCCGTTTTCCCTTCAATCACTGACAGTAAATCTGTACGACCGATCAAATCCGTTAATTGCGTCACCCCTAATTGAGCCATAAGTTCTCGTACGTCTTGTGCGATAAATTTAAAATAGTTCATCGCTTTTTCAGGTAAGCCGTGATAATGGTTTTGACGTAACGTCTCATCCTGTGTGGCAATACCTGTCGCACAATTATTTAAGTGACAAATACGCAAATAACGGCAACCTAATGCAATCATAGGACCTGTACCAAAACCAAAACTTTCTGCCCCTAAAATCGCTGCTTTAATCACATCAAGACCAGTTTTTAAGCCACCATCAATTTGTAAACGGACTTTATGACGTAAATTATTTTCAACCAATGCCTGCTGAGCCTCTGCTAAACCAAGTTCCCACGGTGAACCCGCATATTTGACACTTGTTAGAGGGCTTGCACCTGTGCCACCGTCATACCCTGCAATAGTGATTAAATCTGCATAGGCTTTTGCCACGCCTGTTGCGATGGTGCCAACGCCTGGTAAGGAAACCAGTTTTACTGAAATTAATGCCGTTGGATTGATCTGTTTTAGATCAAAAATTAATTGTGCCAAATCCTCAATAGAATAAATATCGTGATGAGGCGGGGGGGAAATTAAGGTTGAACCCGGTACGGAATAACGTAATTTTGCAATATAAGGCGTCACTTTATCCCCTGGAAGTTGCCCCCCTTCACCAGGTTTCGCCCCTTGTGCCACTTTAATTTGAATAACATCAGCACTCATTAAATAAGCAGGCGTTACCCCAAAACGACCTGAGGCGACTTGCTTGATACGAGACACTTTTTCTGTACCATAGCGAGCAGGATCTTCGCCGCCTTCCCCTGAATTTGAGAAACCACCTAAACGGTTCATTGCAGTTGCTAATGCTTCGTGGGCTTCTGGGCTTAATGCTCCGATACTCATCGCCGCACTATCAAAGCGTTTATATAAATTTTCTGCGGGTTCAACCTGTTCAAGAGGAATAGACTTTTGTGAGTCTATATTTAGATGTAATAAATCTCGAATATTGGTGACAGGGCGATTATTTACCACTTCGGTATATTTTTTATAAATCTGATAATCCCCTGAATTCACGGCTTGTTGTAAATAATTCACTACATCAGGATTATAAGCGTGATATTCACCTTGTGGTTTATATTTAAGCTCTCCCCCCATTGGTAATGGTTGGCTAACACGCCACGCTAAGCGGTTGAGCGTTATATTATCTTGGTTTAAATGCTCAAAGGAAGCACCACCAATACGACAAGTAATACGAGGAAAACATAAATTGGTAATTTCTTTACTTAATCCTACCGCTTCAAAAAGATGAGCACAACGGTAAGAGGAGATAGTCGAAATACCCATTTTAGACATTATTTTATACAGCCCTTTATCAATCCCTTTACGGAAATTCGCAATAACTTCTCGTAATGGTTTATTCATTGCACCTAGTTTGACTAGCTGCCCCAATGTTTCATAAGCTAAATAAGGGTAGACCGCTGTTGCACCTAACCCAATTAACACTGCAAAGTGATGAGGGTTACGTGCTGAGCCTGTTTCCACAATAATATTGGCATCACAACGTAAATTTTTCTCAACTAAACGTTGCTGTATCGCCCCTACTGACAATGCCGCAGGAATAGGTAAATTTGTTTTACTAATCAAACGATCAGACACCACAATTAAACCACAACCCTTTCTTGCGGCTTCTTCCGCTTGATCACACAAATCAGCAATGGCACTTTTTAAATCGGTAATATCACGATTATAAGTCGCATCTAAAAATATATGTTTATACCACTGCTGAGGCAATGCCAATATTTGTTGCATATCAGAATAAACTAATATTGGCGATTTAAAATTCACTCTATGGGAGGTGCTTTCTGTTTCAAAAAAGACACTCACCTCTTGCCCAATATTTGTGGCAAGGCTCATCACGTGGGCTTCTCGCAAAGGATCGATCGGCGGATTGGTAACCTGTGCAAAATATTGACGAAAATAATCATAAATAACACGAGGCTTTTCAGACAATACCGCAAATGGGGTATCATCACCCATCGACCCTACTGGCTCTTGTCCGTTCTCACCCAATACTTGAATGATATTTTCAAGCTCTTCTTTTGTATAACCAAACTGCTTTTGATAAGTGAGTAGTTGCTCAGGCGTGACCTCAATATCACCAACTTCAGTATCAGACACCTTTTCAAAAGGGGTTAAACGTAATACATTTTTCTCTAACCACTCTCGATATGGGTGGCGATCTTTAATTTCAGCATCAATTTCTGCGGAATGAATTAAGCGACCATTATCAGTATCTATCACTAACAATTCCCCTGGTCCAACACGCCCTTTTTCAATCACTTCATCAGGGGCATAATCCCAAATCCCTACTTCACTGGCAATGGTAATTAACTTATCTTGCGTAATCACATAACGAGCAGGACGCAAGCCATTACGATCTAAATTACAAGCAACGTGGCGACCGTCGCTCAACACGATTCCCGCAGGTCCGTCCCAAGGCTCCATATGCATAGCATTAAAATCATAAAAGGCTTTTAAATCTTCATCCATATCAGGATTATGTTGCCACGCAGGTGGAATCAATAAACGCATTGCTCGGAATAGATCCATTCCGCCATTCACAAAAAGTTCTAACATATTATCTAACGAGCTTGAATCCGAACCTGTTTCATTGATAAAAGGGGCGATAGTTTGCAAATCAGGAATGAGTGGCGTGCTATATTTATACGCCCTTGCCCTCGCCCACGCACGGTTTCCTGAAATGGTATTGATTTCACCATTATGGGCTAGATAACGAAAAGGTTGTGCCAATTTCCATTGAGGTAGCGTATTGGTAGAAAAACGTTGATGAAAGAGACAAATCGCACTTTCCATACGTAAATCCGCCAAATCTAAATAAAATTTAGGGAGATCCTTTGGAATGCACAGCCCCTTATAAATAATGGTTTGCGAAGACAGGCTACAAATATAGAAATCGCTTTGCTCAATGCGTTTTTCAATGCGACGACGTGCCATATATAAACGGCGTTCCATATCCTTAATGCCCCAACCCGGAGGCACATTGATAAACACCTGTTTGATAGCGGGCAAGCTCGCTAAGGCAATTGAACCTAATATCGCTGGATTGATCGCCACATCACGCCACGCACTAATGGTTAAGGTTTCTTTGGTTAATTCTTGTTTAATAATCTGTGTATATTGCTCGATTAATTCAGGATCTGCAGGAAAAAAAATCTGCCCCACCGCAAACTCTTTTGCCAATTTAAACCCTTGTTCTTCAGCAATAAAACGAAAAAAACGTTTTGGCATTTGCAAGTGTAACCCACAGCCATCCCCTGTTTTTCCATCTGATAACACCGCCCCACGATGTTGCATACGAGAGAGACCTAAAATGGCATTACGCACTACTTTATGACTTTGCTCACCCTCAATATTTGCGATTAACCCAAACCCACAGTTTTCTCGCACTTCATTTTTATCATATAACATAACACCCCTTCCCACTTTTATATTTCAAAAAAGCCAATTTATTTTGATTTTTATATCAATTTATATGAAATATAGAATTAATTTTATTATTTTAGATTAGAATTATAAATGATAATAATAAAAAATACTAATGATTGATAAGGTTAATTTGGTTAAAAAGGGATTTTTTTGTGATGAATATAGATTATTTGCTCTATTAAAGAATAAAAAACACACTATTTATGGTTGGCTAAACAAAAAATCGTCTTTCTAATTTATAAGCTAAAGGGAAAATTACTAATAAGAAAAAACAAGCGGTCACATTCAATCAAAAATTTGCAAGTTTTCATAAATAGGTTAAAGCATATTGTTGCCATATTCTTTCCCTGTGCATTACGGGAGCATATACGCAAACTACGTTTGCTAATACTCCCCTACAATAATTATTATATATCAATTAGTTACAATGTTTTGTAGGGTCGGCATTAGCAAACATAGTTTGCGTATATCCGACCGTTGCTCGATATCAAATTTTCTGTGAAATATATTACAAACAAAACAAAAAAATCTTCTCTCTAATTTATCCCTTAGAGAGAAGATGAATAAACAAAAAACAAGCGGTTACATTCAATCAAAAATTTGCAAATTTTTATAAATAGGTTAAAGCATATTGTTGCCATATTCTTTCCCTGTGCATTACGGGAGCATATACGCAAACTACGTTTGCTAATACTCCCCTACAATAATTATTATATATCAATTAGTTACAATATTTTGTAGGGTCGGCATTAGCAAACTTGTTTGCGTATATCCGACCGTTGCTCAATATCCAATTTTCCACAAAATATAATTAAAAACAAAACAAAACAAAAAAATCTTCTCTCTAATTTATCCCTTAGAGAGAAGATGAATAAACAAAAAACAAGCGGTAACATTCGATCAAAAATTTGCAAATTTTTATAAATAGGTTAAAGCATATTGTTGCCATATTCTTTCCCTGTGCATTACGGGAGCATATACGCAAACTACGTTTGCTAATACTCCCCTACAATAATTATTATATATCAATAAGTTATAATATTTCGTAGGGTCGGCATTAGCAAACATAGTTTGCGTATATCCGACCGTTGCTCGATATCAAATTTTCTGTGAAATATATTACAAACAAAACAAAAAAATCTTCTCTCTAATTTATCCCTTAGAGAGAAGATGAATAAACAAAAATGCAAGCGGTTAAATTTTATTAGAAATCTAACCGCTTAAAATTTAGTTACAATCTTCAACGCATTCACCTTTTTTATTTATAGAAAACCATTTTCCATCTTTTTTAACTCTAGCTAAACCCGCTATAAATATGCCTACATCATCATATTGCAATGGAATAACAGCTTTTCCTTTTTTATCTATAAAACCATATTTTCCATCTTTTCTAACTTGAGCTAACCCCTCTATAAATGAGTATGCGTAATCATATTGTAATGGAATAACAGTTTTTCCTTTTTTATCTATAAAACCCCATTTTCCATCTTTTTCAACGCTAGCTAAACCCTCTCTAAATGAGTATGCACCATCATCATATTGTAATGGAATAACAATTTTTCCTTTTTTATCTATAAAACCCCATTTTCCATCTTTTTCAACTCTAGCTAAACCCTCACTAAATGAGTATGCACCATCATATTGTAATGGAATAACAATTTTTCCTTTTTTATCTATAAAACCCCATTTTCCATCTTTTTTAACGGCTAATGATCCTTCTGGATACGCTAATATAAGCTCGCTTTTATCTTTATCAAAGGAGTCTATATCACGATCAAGCCAGCCTATATCCTTATATTCTGTAATTTTTCCTTTACTATCAATCACTAAATATTTAAAAATTTCTTGCTCAATAATATAACTATAACCAAATTTATATATGTATTGGTATTCAAATGACGTTATTTTTCCTTTGATATTAACAAAACTCAACTTCCCATCTTTTTTAACTACACCTAAACCATTCTCTAAAAACGGATAAGCTTTATCATATTCCAACGGAACAACCACTTCCCCTTTACTATTCACAAAGCCATATTTACCTTGTTCATTATGAACCACACTTAATGTATTTTTATCAGAATAAGGTACTAAGCCATAAAAGAATTCGCCTTTAGTATTGATGAAACCTAATGAACCACCTTTTTTGGCTTCTGCTAACCCAACCACTGAAAATGGAGCAAGATAACTATATTCAAATGGTATAACAATATCCCCTTTGCTATTTATCGCTCCCCATTGACGAAAAGTATTTCGAACTCTCGCCAAATTATCAGCTGAGAAAGAATAAATTTTATCACATTCTAATGATACAACACTCTCTCCTTTCGTATTAATAAGTTCCCACTTGTTATATCCTGTTTGAACTCTTGCTAGACCATTTTCTGAAAAGGAATAGGCTTTATCATATTGTAATGGAATAACAACTTCTCCTTTACTGTTAATGAACCCCCATTTCCAATCTTTTGCAATAGGAGCTAGACCATTTTTTGAAAATGAGCTTACATAATCATATTTTAATGGAATAATGATTTCTTCTTTACGATTAATAAATGCTTTTTTACCATCTTTACTAACAGGAGCTAAACCATTTTCTGAAAAGGAATCAGCCCAACTATATTGTAATGGAATAACTTCTTCTCCTTTACTATTGATAAAACCCCATCCACCTTCTTTTCTAACTGCTGCTAAACCATTTTCTGAAAATGATACCGCTTTATCATATTGTGGCTGAATAACAAATTTTCCTTTTTTATTTATAAATCCATATTTTCCCCCACGTTTTTTAACCAAAGCCAAACCATTTTTCATAAATGGCTTAGCTCTAATATATTCAAATGGAATAATTATTTCCCCATTACTGTTTATAAAGCCATAATGACCATCTTTTCTTGCTAAACTTAATTCTGTGTCAATACTCGCTACTTTTTTAACAGTATTACTTTCTGATGATTTAGATTCTTCATTCACCGTTACTGTACTTTTGGGTGTTTTAGTTTCAGTATTTTGAATATTAGATTTTTCTTTATTTTCACTCACCTGCTCCGCAGACTCTCCTTTCTCCATAGCCAAAATCAAACTGACATTATTTTTCTCTTGTTCTGTCAGTTGATTTTCATAAATATCTGTTGATGTAATTTCTTTTGGGGAATACCACGAGAATGTTTTGAAGAACGTATCTAAATCTGAGCCTTCTTTAAAGGTAAAGCCTTTTTTAGCAAAGAAGTAGTTTCTTAATAGGCGTAATTGCCCTTTGGAATAGTCTTTTAAATCGGCTTTAGTGAGTTTGTTGTTTTCAATGTAGAAGAAGTCTTTTTTGGTTACAGAATATTCTGATTTTTTAGATTGATGCTTAAGTGGAATATTTTTAAAACGCCAACAACCTTTTTTGTAATTCAAGGCACATTCACCTTCAAATAAACTAAATGTTTTAGCATTATCACTAGGAGCAATAAACTTAACCGAGAATGTGTCGCCTGAACTCATTGACATTCTTTCAGGGCAATAAGTGACATTATCAAGACCAACTAAAGATGATTTTTTTGGATTATCATCAATGATAAAAGGGATATTTTCACCTGAACCATACCAACAGACATTCATACTATCAGTAACTTTAAAGTTAAGTGTAATATATTTATTATTTAAGTCATAACCTGTTATGTAAACAGGTCTGCCACTACTTTCTTGAATATTTAGATTATCAACACTTTGTGCATTTGTATAAGACGATGCTAATATTAAAAGACTAAGTAATGATCTTTTCATTTTCTGCTCCCAATTTGTATTTAATTCAAACAATGAGCTCAAATAATATTAGTTTTCTAAAAAAAACAACTACTTAGAAGTAAAACTAATTTGGTGGTCTTTTTGACTTTTTTATCCATAATCTAACCTTTTCAATAAGTTAGCAAGATCCCAATCCTTTTAGATATTTTTATAAAAATTTCAATTTTGTGAACTAACTAGCAAAATTGAATTTTTTTTATTCCTAAAATAAATCGTCTTGAATATAATCACTTTTTAGAAGTTAATTTCAAATTAACTCCAAATTTTGAAGTTTTTCTTCAGTTAATTAAATATAGGGTAAATGTAATATCTAAATTAATTGCTCCTAATAATTAGGAACAATATTTTCTCACTTACTCTCTATTTAACTGTTTCTATCTTTGTTAAATATATAAGGAGTTTATCAATGAAAAAAGTTTTTTTTAAATCATCTATCGCAATTGCAACCCTCGCTTTAACTCAAGGTGCATTTGCTGGATCATACCCTGCTTTACCAGAAGTGATTGCGGGTTCAGGAACAGGTGCATTAGTGGGTGATACCCTTTATGTGGGGTTAGGTTCAGGTTCTGACTTATTCTATTCATTAAATTTAAAAGAAAAAGAGGCTAAATGGGAAGCTGTTCCTGCATTCCCTGGTGGTAAAAGAAATCAAGCTGTAGCGGCAGGTGTTGATGGTAAACTTTATGTTTTTGGCGGTTTCCATAATACAGAGGTTGCTGATAACCAAACGGCAAAAGATGCCTATAGCTATAATCCTACTGATAAAAAATGGCAAAAATTAACAACTCGCTCACCATTTGGCCCAAGTGCAGGTACCAGTGTGACAACTTATAAAGGTAAAATTTACTTCTTTGGTGGCGTAAACCAAAATATTTGGGATGGTTTATTCCAAGATGCAAAAGCAGCAGGAAAAGAAGGCAAGGGCAAAGTCTTTGATAAATATTTTGATATGTCTGCAGAAGATTTCTTATTTAATTCAATTGTAACCAGTTATGAACCAAAAACCAATCACTGGGCAAATCAAGGCTACTTCCCTTATGGTGGACGTGCTGGAGCAGCCTTTGCCGTTGTTGATGGTAAATTTGTAGTTGCAAATGGTGAACTTAAAGCAGGACTTCGTACGGATACCACAGAAGTGGGAACACTAGGTGATAAAGGTATTGAGTGGAAAGCAATGCAAAAACTTCCAGCTCCAAAAGGCGATAAATATCAAGAAGGTATTGCTGCTGTAATGAGTGGTGTTAGTCACGGTACGTATTTAGTGACTGGTGGTGCAAACTTCCCAGGTGTCGCTGAAAATTACAAAAAAGGTGTCAACGATCATCGTAAAGCAAAAGCAAGTAAAACATTCCGTTCTGACGTTTATGCTTTAGATATGAAAACAGGCTCGTGGAAAATTGTAGGTAAATTACCTGTGGGTACGGCAGGAGCAGTTTCTGTTACTTATGGTGATAAAGTGATTATTGCTGGTGGTAAAACTACGGGTAATAAAGCATTAACAGAGGTTAAAACGATGAGTTATGATGGTAAAACATTAACTGTTGAATAATCATTTCTGATTTAAAAACAAATGCCTGCAGTAATTAATTACTGTGGGTATTTTTTTGATTAAAATTGGCATAGTAGACAAAATAGTTGGTAATTTTGAGGAGCTATGCCCATAGTAGACAAATGAGTTGGTTTTTATTATTTTATAAATAATTACCAACTCCTTTTATTTAGAAAATCTTTTATAAACATAATCTTATGGTATTTGGTTAAACCATTATGATTAGATAGTTTTCGTTTAAGTTCTCCAAATAAACTTTCAAGCCTATTTGTTGTTTTTTCTATATTTAATTCAGGATATTTTTCAAAAGTAAATAAATAATCCATATTATATTTTAAGCTCCTGTAAGCACTTCTTATATTACGATGTTTAAAAGGATATTTACCCTTTTCATTTATTTTATCGGAGCGTTCATTTAAATATTCTTTATGTTTTAAATACCAATAATGTAAATTAATATAGAACTCGTTTTTAGAGCTATTTTTTAATGTTTTAACTAATATTTTTAGCTCTTTTCCCGCTTCAGATTTAGGGTTCCTTGTTAATTTCCTTATTACATTTGTTATTTGATGAAATTGGCAAAGTTGTGCAGGCGTATTTAAAAAATCTCTTAATAATCCTCGTCTTCCATCACAAGTAATAGATTGAATAATATAGCCTTTTTCTCTTAATTTATTCATTGCTAATAGATAATAAAGATTTTTTTCTGTTGTCACAATTTGATGATAAATTACCTTCTTTGATAAAGTGTCCATAAAAACGAGAACACCAAAATTTCGACCAAAGAAAGTGGTATCCATCATTAAGTTCAATTTATTATTTT